>JAICVP010000083.1 GCA_025935275.1 Thermoleophilia bacterium | reverse complement strand
CTCGCCGTCGACCCGACCGCCGAAGCCCCGCCAGCCTTCCGGCTGCTCGCGTGTGAGCGTGAAGAAGACCTCGAAGCCGTCGCCGCGGGCGGCGAGCTCCTCGAGCTCGTCGCGGTAGATGAGGTCGTCCAGCCGCTTGGCGGAGTAGAGAAGCCGCATCGGCGTGTCGCTTTCGACGGCGGCCCGATGCCGGATCATCGCCATGAGCGGCACGACCCCGGAGCCTCCCCCCACGAGCAGCGCCGGCCCGCCCTCACCCGCGTCCCAGACGAAGTATCCGCCGATCGGCCCGCGGAGCTCGAGCTTGTCTCCCACCACGAGCACATCGGTGAGATACGGGGAGACCTCGCCGTCCGCGAGCCGCTCAATCGTGAGCGCGAGGCGACCCTGCTCGGGCGCGGAGGCGATCGAGTAGCTGCGCTGGGCCCGGTACCCGTCCTCGGCGGTCAGCCGAACGTCGACGTGCTGGCCGGCGAGGTGCCCTGGCCAGTCGGGCGCGTCCAGGACGATCGTCCTCACCTCCGGCGTCTCCGCGACGAGCTCCGCGACTTCGCAGAGCTGCCAGGTCAGTCGCCCCAGTACCGCTGCTCCCGCCACGGGTCTCCGTACATGTGATACCCCAGCGCCTCCCAGAATCCCGGCTCGTCCTGCTCCGCCAGGGCGAGGCCCCGGACCCACTTCGCGCTCTTCCAGAAGTAGAGGTGCGGGACAAGCAGGCGGGCGGGTCCGCCGTGCTCCGGGTCGAGCGGCTCGCCGTCGTAGCCGAACGCGATCCAGGCCTTGCCGTCGCTCACGTCCTCGAGCGGCAGGTTCGTCGTGTAGCCGCCGTCGCAGAACGCGACCACGTACGCCGCGTCGTGGTCGACCTCCTCGAGCAGGGTGTCGACGGAGACGCCTTCCCAGACCGTGTCGAGCTTCGACCACTTCGTGACGCAGTGAATGTCCTTCGTGATCGTCTCGCTCGGAAGCCCGTGGAACTCCTCCCAGGTCCACGTCTTCGGCTCGGAAACCTCACCGGTGATCGTGAAGGACCACTCCTCGAGCGGCGTGTGCGGCGTCGGCCCGGCCGAGAGCACGGGGAAGTCCTCGACCAGATACTGGCCCGGCGGGACGCGGCCGGAGTCCCCCTCCTCCCGTCTGCGGCCCTGGAAGCCACGCGATACGAAGCTCACGCGGGCATTATCACCCCGTGGGCCTGCTCATCGGCGTCGCGTTTGTGGCTGGCATCGTCACGGCGATCTCTCCCTGTGTCCTGCCGGTTCTGCCGATCGTCTTCGCCGGCGGAGCTACGGGCGACAGGCGGCGGCCCTACGCGATCGTCGCGGGGCTCGTGTGGAGCTTCACGCTGTTCACGCTCGTGGCGACGGCGCTCCTCTCGGCGCTCGGGCTCCCCGACGACCTCCTTCGCAACATCGCCATCGGAGTCGTCCTCCTGGTGGGTCTCTCGCTCCTCTGGCCGAGGCTCGGCGCGCTCGTCGAGCGGCCATTCCAGGCGCTCGGGCGGCGCAACCCTGGCGGCCTGGGGGGCGGGTTCCTGCTGGGCGTCAGCCTCGGGCTCCTTTTCACGCCCTGTGCCGGGCCGGTGATCGCGGCGGTCGCCGTGCTGGCGGCGACGGAGCGCTTCTCGGCCGAGGGCGTGCTCGTGACGCTGTCGTACGCGCTCGGGGCGGGACTCGTTCTGTTGCTCTTCGCCGTCGCGGCGCAGCGGGGGATGAACCTGGCTGCTCTGCGCTCCCGGGCGCCGCTGATCCGCCGCGCGCTCGGCGGCGTGGTCGTGGCGGTGGCGATCGTCATGGCTCTCGGCCTCGACGTGAAGCTCGCCTCCCACGTGCCCGGCTACACGAAGGCGCTGCAGGGTCTGGAGGAGAGCGCAGCCACCCAGGATCGCATCGACTCCCTCCTGGCGGGCGAGAGCCATTTCCAGGGCAGCAAGCTGCAGGACTACGGGCAGGCTCCCGATTTCCGCGGGATCGGGCAATGGCTCAACTCCAAGCCGCTCACCCTCGCGTCGCTCCGCGGCAAGGTCGTCCTGATCGACTTCTGGACGTATTCCTGCGTCAACTGCATCCGCACGCTGCCCTACGTGAAGCGTTGGTCCGAGACCTACCGGGACGCGGGCCTCGTCGTCGTGGGCGTGCACACCCCGGAGTTCGCATTCGAGCACGTGCCCGAAAACGTGGAGAAGGCCGTCCGCTCCTTCGGGATCGACTACCCCGTCGCGCTGGACTCCGATTACGGCACCTGGACCGCCTGGGGCAACCGCTACTGGCCGGCGGAGTACTACGTCGACCGGCAGGGCCACGTCCGCTACGCGCATTTCGGCGAGGGCGACTACGGAGAGACGGAGAAGGTCATCCGCACGCTCCTCGCGGAGCAGGACCTGCCCGAGCCGGTGTCCGGATCGATCTCGGACCGGACACCCAGAGAGGCCTTGACGCCGGAGACCTATCTGGGGACGGACCGGCTCTCGAGCCTGGTGGGCTCGCCGGTGGTCGAGGGGCGCGAGGCCACCTACGAGATCCCGAAGGTCGTTCCGCAGAGTTCGGTCGCCTACGGCGGCCGCTGGCTCGTGGGGGGCGAGCGCATCGTGGCGGGGGAGGACGCCCGGCTCCGCCTTTCCTACCACGCTCGCGACGTCTATCTCGTCCTCGGAAAGGGCGGTGCGGACGGCTCGGTGCGAGTCTCCGTCGACGGCAAGCCGGTGAAAACGGTGACGGTGACGGGCGATCGCCTCTACACGCTCGCCGCGCTTCCGGGGCCCGCCGCCGACCACACCCTCGACCTCTCGTTTTCGCCGGGCGTCGAGGCCTACGCGTTTACCTTCGGCTAACCCCCGTTCGGGGGAGGCCCGGGCGCGCGCCCGCGCCGAAGCTCACTAGAGGCACGCGAGATGTTGAGGATTCTCCTCTATGTCGCCGCCCTGATCGCACTCTTCGCGGGCGCGATCATGTACGGCGGGAATGCGATCGGCGCCTGGGACCCGCTTCCACCTGCGCCGACGCCGCCTCCTGCCGTGAAGGTCAGCCATTCGAAGCCGAAGGACGAGGAAAAGCCCGCGGGCGGCAAGACGTCCACGCCGGCGAAGGCCCCGAAGCTCACCGCCGCCCAAAAGGTCTGGGTGAAGAAGACGAACCTGCTCTGCCGCGAGTCCAAGTCCGAGGTCCAGGCCGTGCTCGCCCGGAGCAGCACGGCGACGACGGCAGGCGTGCTCGAACTCTTTTCGCGGCTGAAGAAGGTCAACGCGGAGCTGAACGACCGCTTCCTTGCCATCGCCGCCCCGGAGGGCTACCAGAAGGACGTCGCGCGCCTCCGAGCGCACTTCGCCAGGGAAGAGCGCTATTTCAACTCCATGCAGCGCGCGCTCGAGCAGCGCGACCTGAAGACGTTCTATGCGCTGAACGACCGACTGACCGAGATCGCACTCGACGAGACTGACATCCTCACGGAGCTCGGCGCCTACGGCTGCGACATCACTCTCTCGTCGGTCTTCGACTAGACCCGTTTCTCGATTCCAGTCTCTGGGAACGATCGCGCCATGCGCATCTCTGCGGTGGGCGTCATCTATCTCGTCGTGGGCGCGATTGTGGCGGCCACGCACGACTATTTCGAGAACATCGACACCCTGAAGCGGTTTCTCTCCGCGGTCCTGGCGGTCGTCCTCTGGCCGCTCATCCTCATCGGGATCGACCTGCACATCCACTAGCGCGCCTGGCGCCTGTTGGTATCTTCGAGCCGTGAGCGAGCGGCTCCAGACGTTGCTGCAAGGGGCGTTTCCCGACGCCCGCGACGTGGAGGTCGTCGACCGCACCGGCGGCGGCGATCACTTCCACGTCACGGTGGTCAGCCCCCGCTTTGCCGGCCTCTCGCTCGTCGATCAGCACCGACTCGTCTACGACGCGCTCGCAGAGCCGCTCGCGGACGGCACAATTCACGAGCTTCGCATCACGACCCGAGGAGACGCATGAGCGACCTGAGCAACAGGATCCAGGAGACCATCGAGACCGAGCCGGTGGTCGCATTCATCAAGGGAACCCACGAGCAGTGCATGTGCGGGAACTCCGAGCGTGCGCTGCAGTCGCTGCGCTCCGTCGGTGCCTCGTTCACGGCGGTCGACGTGCTGCCCGACCCGGCGATCCGCCAGGAGCTCTCGGCGCTCTCCAGCTGGCCGACGATCCCCCAGGTCTTCGTCGGCGGCGAGCTGATCGGGGGCGCGGACATCGTCCAGGAGCTCGCGGTCACGGGCCAGCTCGAGGCGAAGCTGAACGAGAAGCTCGGGGACTCGTGGCGAAACGGCGGGGAGGAGCGAACGGTCGCCGTGACCGACCGCCAGGACCCCTTCCGTCTGGCCCGCTAGCCCCGCGCCGACCAGACGATCGCGGCCAGCACGACGCTGAGGGCCGAGACGACGAGGCCGATGATCCAGCCGTCGACGTCCTGAGAGGCGAGGATCGCCGCGAGGCCGGCGCCGATGCCGATGATGCCGCCGGTGGCGATGAAGCGGCTGAAGCTCGACTGGAACATCGTCATCCGGTCGCGCATGGCGACGCGCGTGTCCGGCTGTCGGGTGCCGTTGCCCTCGTCGATCGACACGCGCGGATCTTAACCGCGCTCTAGAACGACGGTTTCAGCGTCATATCGATGACGATGAGGAGCAGCAGGGCGATGTCGATCCGGGCCGCCAGGAGGATCGGCTGCACGGCTGCCTGCACGGCCGGATCGCGCTCTCCGCGCTCCTGGATCAGGGCGTTCAGCTGCTTGATCCTCGGTGTGAGGAAACCGACGCCGATCGCGGTCGAGATCGTCCACGCCACCAGGCCGAAGACGAGCCAGAACTGGCCCCAGTCGAGATCGCCGTTGATCGTCATCGCGATTCCCATCCCGAGAACGGTGAACGAGGCCGGGATGAAGATGCGCGCGGCCCACTCGGCCTGGCGTGCGACTCCCAGGAGCCGAGCCGGGTCGGGATCGCGCTCTGCCGTGATCGCCAGCACCGCGAGCAACGTTCCTCCTCCGACCCAGAGGACGGCCGCAACGACATGGACCGCCTTGAAGGCCAGATACCACGAGTCCGACTCGAGCAGGAAGACGAGCGCGCCAAGGAGGAGCAGCGCCGCCGCCGCGAGCGTGATCGTCTTCGACGCGCGCCGGTTCGGCTCGGAGAGCGCGCCGATCTGGGGGTCGGTCGCCACGCGAAAACCCTAACGCCGTTTGCGGGACGGCGCGAGGATCGCCTTGACCGCCTGGTGCGACTCCTCGTTCGGCGACTCCGAGATGACCGTCGCGGGCCGCTTGAAGCGGCGCAGCGCGGTGCGGAGCGGCTCGGCGCGCAGCGTGCCCTCGCCGTACGGGAGATGCTTCGTCTCGTTGCGGTTCGCAAAGGCGATGTCCGAGAAGTGGACGTGGAACGGAGCGCCGGGCTCCATGACGTCGTCCGCGGCTTCGAGCACGCCCGCGAACACGTCCGGAGTGGTGAAGCCCCCGTCCGTGACCGCATGCATGTGGGCAAAGTCGAGGACGGGACGCACCCAGTCGAACCGGGCTGCGAGCCAGAAGACGTCCTCTGGAGTGCCGAGCTCGCGGACGCGGCCCATGACCTCGACGCCGAACGCAACCGTACGGCCCTTGGGCTCCAGGCGCTCGCGGAGCGCGGCGAGGTCGCCGGCGACCGATTCGAGTGCCGCCTCCCGCTCGCGACCCAGGAGATAGCCCGGGTGGACGACCAGGAGCTCGGCTCCGACGGCGGTCGCCACCCCGGCCGAGTGGTCGATCATCCCGAACGCGCGCTTGCGCTTCGCTTCGTCCCGGGGCAGGTGTCCGAGGACCGCCGCGATCGGTGCGTGGATGGAGAGCGCGATCTTGTTCTTCTTCGCCAGCTCGCCGAAGCGGGCCGCCCATTCCCACTCGGGCTTCATCCAGAAGCCGCCTTCGAAGTCGATCTCGCAGGCCGAATAGCCGCGCTCGAGCAGGAGCTCGATCGCCGCCTCCGGGCTCTCCCGGCTGGGCACGCGTGCTGGGCCGAAGCGGGTTTTCATGTCGTCCGACGGCAAGAGTACGGTCTTCGACATGGGTAAGCGACCGACGCGCATAGAGCTTCTCGAGCTGGACATCGACCTGCGCCTCTCCGACCTCTGGAGCGAGGCCTGCGGCGTGGGGGAGTGGAACCTCGAGGTGGTCGCCGCGTTCCTTCGCGCGGCCTACGGCAAGGGCTACTGCGACGCCCTCACCGAGGACGCGCCCGGCTCGCTCTGCCGCGATCACGGGTATCGCATCCCGGATCGCCGTGTCGCCCCGGCGCACGAACAGATCTAGGCCTTCTGCGCGAAAAGCCCAGCTAAACTCGGGTCGTGGCCCGGCGCCGAAGTCCCGCACGCCTCGTCATCGCGCTCTCCGTCGCGGCGGCGCTCGCGATCTTCCTCGTGTACACGGCGCTCGCCGGCGGAACACCGTCGCTGCGGCCGAGCCAGGTCGCGAGCCACGGCGGTCGGGTGAGCGTCGCCGGCAAGGTCGTCGGACAGCCGACCGGGACCGCACGCGGCCCCGACGGCCTCCGGTTCACGATCCGGGACGTCGAGGGCACCGCCACGCTGCCGGTCGTCTACCGCGGCTCCGTGCCCGACCTCTTCAAGACGGGACGTGACGTCTCCGTCGAGGGATCGCTCCAAAACGGCGTCTTCGTCGCTGACAAGCTCGTGACGAAGTGCCCGTCCAAGTACACGAACAAGACTTCCTGATGCCCGGGCTGGGGAGCGCCGCGCTCGTCGTCGCGTTCGGCCTCGTCGTCTACGCGGCGATCGCGGGCGGCTACGCCGCCTACCGTGGGCGCCGCCGGCTCCTCGAATCGGCGACGAACGCGCTCTTCGCCTCGTTCGTGAGCGTCCTCGTCGCCGCGATCGTCCTCTTTGCCGCGCTCGCCCGGCACGACTTCAGCTTCGCGTACGTCGCGTCGCACACGAGCCGGGAGCTACCGCGCGGGTACACGCTCTCCTCGTTCTGGAGCGGCCAGGAAGGGTCGCTTCTCCTCTGGCTCCTGGCGCTCACCGGAATCGGCTCGGCCGCGGTGGCCCTGAACCGCCGTCTGATCAGAACGGTGCTCCCGTGGACGGTGCCGATCCTCGGCGCGATCGCGAGCTTCTTCGCGCTGCTCCTCGTCTTCGTCGCTTCGCCGTTCGCGACGCAGGTCGCGCCGGCCGACGGGGCGGGAATGAACCCGAGTCTCCAGAACCCGTACATGCTGGCCCACCCGCCGCTCCTGTATCTCGGGTACGTGGGCCTCACGATCCCGTTCGCCTTCGCGATGGGCGCGCTCGCCTCCGGCCGCGCGGACGAGCGCTGGATCATCGCCACTCGGCGCTGGACTCTTGCCTCGTGGACCTTCCTCGGCTTCGCCATCCTCCTGGGCGCGAAGTGGGCCTATGAGGAGGTCGGCTGGGGCGGCTGGTACGCGTGGGATCCCGTCGAGAACGCCGCCTTGATGCCCTGGCTGGTCGCCACCGCGTATCTCCACTCCGTGATGGTGCAGGAGAAGAAGAACATGCTGCGCGTCTGGAACGCCGTCCTCATCGCCGGCGCGTTCTGCCTCTCGCTCTTCGGCACGTTCCTGACGCGGAGCGGGGTGATCAACTCGATCCACAGCTTCACGCAGTCCTCGATCGGAGCCTGGTTCCTCGGTTTCATCGCGGTCGTCGCCGGCGCCGCGACGGCGCTGATCATCTACCGGCTTCCGCTGCTCCGGTCGCGGACGCGGCTCGAGTCGCTCGTCTCCCGTGAGGCCGCCTTCCTCTACAACAATCTTTTCCTCGTCGCCTTCGCGCTCACCGTGCTGTGGGGAGTGATCTATCCGCTGGTCTCGGAGGCGGTGCGGGGGGTGGCGGTGACGGTCGGCGCGCCGTACTACGACTTCTTCGCGATCGCGTTCGGGCTCCCGCTCGTCCTCCTGATGGGAGTGGGACCGCTGATCGCCTGGCGCCGTGCCTCGCTCCGTGCAGTCGGCCGTTCGCTGGTCTGGCCAAGCGCGACCGCACTCCTGGTCGGGATCCTGCTCCTGATCGCGGGCGCGGGATCGAGCCTGCCGGGCCTCGTCGGCTACACGTTCGGAGTGTTCGTGCTCGCTGCGATCGTGCTCGAGTTCGTGCGCGGCACGCGGGCGCGGCACGCACTCTCCGGCGGCTCCTGGCTCTCGGCCT
>JAICVP010000361.1 GCA_025935275.1 Thermoleophilia bacterium | reverse complement strand
TCGGGCAGCACTTCCAACCATCGAGAGTAGTAGCTCGCTTCGACATCCCAACGCTCGAAGTCTTCGACCAGCTGATCCGGTGTGCTCTCGATGAGGTCTCGGAGCAGCGCTTCCATGCGGTCCACGATGGCGGGAACGGATGGCGCGTGCCACGTGTGCTCTGCGCCGCCAACCGTCACGTACACCGGAGCCGAGTGTGCGACGGTCCTGTTCGAGCCGACCGCCCGGGCGGCGACCCAACAGCCTGCGGCCGGGATGAGCCGATGCTCGACCTCGACGCGGCCGGGACCATTGGTGGCCGCGACGACCTTCCCGTGAGCGACCAGCTCCAGACGCTCCACCTCATCGAGGTCCGGGTTGACGTCGGCCTGCGCATGCAACTGCAGGGACTCGCCCGGCTCGATCTGCACCGCCTCGCCCATTGTGGCCGCGCCGACATGAAAGGAGAGCATCGGCCCGTTGGACACGAAGGTTCGGCCCGCACGGATCGCATCAAACCACGCGTCGGGGGTGAGAGGTCCTTCGATCTGCGCGAAGAACCGGACGGCGCCAGCTGGGTCTATGTAGGGGTAGTCCGAACCGGCAATCGGGGTAAGGCGGAACCCGAGATTCAGAAAGTCGTACCACGGGTGGATGCGAAGTCGATAAGCCTGAAGCACCTCCACCACGTCCACGATGCCGAATGGCACGTCGAGTGCGAGCCCGGCGCTTTCGCCGAACCAGTCACTGCCGACGTGCGCGTAGCCGCTCACTGAGCCGCCGGCGCGCAGTCGTGCGAACAACTCGTGGTAGAGAAAGTAGCGTTCCACGTCGCGCGCGCGTTCGGCGATATTGAGATGAATCGTGTGACCTCGCCGACCTGTACGAGGGTCCTCTTGACCGCTCACCAGGTTGTAATCCTCCTGACTCGCGCGACCACGTGGCCCGTAGTGGGGCTGCGCGAAGTACTGTGCGCCGATATTGCCCATCGCAAGCAGGTTTGCGACGTGGAGGTCCTCCGCTCGCGCGATGGTGAGCGCTGCCTCGTCGCCACCATCGCCGCGGGCGATGTGGATATGCGCATCCCCCGACCACCAGCCCTCCGCGGGAAGATCGCGCCACCGTTCGAAACGCAACTCGACGTTTGCAACGTCGGACCCGGCAACCTCCACCCGTCGTTTGAGGTGGCGATACTCGGGACCACGCGTGGCTATGACCTCGTAGACGCCCGGCGAAACAGGTACGCCATAGCGTCCGTTCGCGTAGACCATCCAACGACTGGTGGGAAGCGGGCCGCGATCTCGCGGCCGGCGGTCTCGCGCGCGAGCCACAAGGCGTCGACCAGCGGCCGCCAAACTGGGAGCAGGCCAGCTGGTCTTGCGGCCGGGCAACTCGCGCACGAGCCGCGCGGCCGCGCTGAGCAGCCGCATCGGCCGACCTCGTGGTAGGCGTGCTGCAGCGAGGCGAGCAGCGTGCTTGGCCAGCAACTTCCCTGAGGTCGGTACCGCTATGTCTCGGACCGATTCGAGATAGCGAAGGATCGGCACAGCGTCGGCGCTCGCCAGGACCTCGCGGCCGGATCCGACGTCAAAGATGCCAACACGAGCCGCCGTGGGAGCGCCGTGCTCGTCGAGGAGCGTCAGTTCAAGGCGAGCCGTGCGGTTCTCTGCCGCCTGCACAGGCGCCGGACGCCTCACGCTCACGTCACGGATCCGCATCTCGTCCGGGCCCGTCGCCCCCTCCGCGTACTCGCATCCCGGAGCTACCACGATGACGTCCGTTCCGCGCGGACCCCGCCCGGCGAATCTTG
>JAICVP010000331.1 GCA_025935275.1 Thermoleophilia bacterium | reverse complement strand
TCCCCCGTGAGGAGAAATCGCACCTTGGCGACGCCGAGCACGCACTGGCCCGCGTCCCGGTCGCCGTCTGGCTCGCCGTGATCGTCGCCCTGTCGGGCCTCTTCAGATTCTGGGTCGCGCGCTCCAGCGCGACGCCCTGGATCCTGCCCGACGAGTACATCTACGCCGAGCTGAGCCGCAGCTTCGCCGAGAGCGGGCATTTCGCCGTCAACGGCGCCGGGATGGAGACCTGGAGCTACGGGCCGCTCTATCCGCTCCTGATCGCGCCGGTCTGGCTCTTCACGGAGTCCACGAGCCAGGCGTACGCCGCCATCCAGCTCGTCAACAGCATCGTCATGTCGAGCGCGGCCGTGTTCGCCTACCTGCTCGGCCGGCGCGTCCTCGACAAGCAGCTCTCCTTCTTCCTTGCCGTCTTGACCGTCCTCGTCCCGTCGATGGTCTACTCGAGCAAGGCGATGACCGAGAGCCTTGCGTATCCGGTCTTCCTCGGCGCCGTCCTCGCCATCACCCTCGCCCTCGAGAGCCCGACCAACCGCCGCCAGGCGGTCGCGCTCCTGGCGATCGGGCTGGCCGTGCTCACCCGGGCGGAGATGGTCATGCTCGTCCCGGCCTTCCTGACGGCGATCGTCTTCGTGGCGGTCCAGGGCGAGGGAAGGTGGTTCACCCGTGCGCGGTTCGAACCGTTTCGGCTTACGCTCGGCACGTTCGGAGCCCTCTTCGTCGCGGGGGTCGGTTGGGGACTGGTTCGAGGGGCCGACGTCCTGGGGTCGCACGCTCACTGGTTGCACGTCTATCGGCTGGAGACGCTCCCGCGCTGGCTTTTGATCTACCTCGGCGATCTCGATCTCTATGTCGGTGTGATTCCGTTCGCGGCTTTCGTCCTCATGCTCGGTCTTGCTCTCCGGCGCGACGTTCTGCCGGGCCCGGCCCGCGCGGTTCTCGCCCTGGCAGGCTCGAGCTTCATCTGGTTCGTTCTTCTGGTCGCGGTCTACTCGACGCAACCGCGCACCCCGCCGGCGATCCTTGACAGGTATCTCTTCTATCTCGTCCCGCTCGAGCTCCTGGCGTTCCTGCTTTGGATCCACGTTGGGATGCCGCGACCCAGGCTTCTGGCAGGTACCGCAGCGCTCGCTGCCTTCATCGTGCCCGCGGCGATCCCCTTCGCAGAGGTGCTCAACAGCAGATCGTGGGGGGTTTCGTCCAGCACCGTGGCGCTCGTGCCGTGGGGGCTTCTGAGGCCGGTGCTCGGTTCGCACGCCGGCCTGCTCACGTTGCTACTCGCCTTGTCGGGGCTGGCGGTTGCCGCGTTTCTCTTCGTCTCCAGGAAGAGCGCTCTCCTGCTCCGGCTGATCGTGATCTTGAACTTTCTCTTCATCATGATGTTCGTCCTGCCGGCGAACCGGGTGCTCGCCGAAAGGGCACAAACTCGCTGGGCACCGACCCAAGCGAACTGGATCGATGACGCGGTCGGAGATTCGAACACTCGCGTGGTGGCAGTCTGGACGCCGCCAAAGGACGGATCAGTCCTCATCAGGGAAGCGTGGGCCGTCATGCTCGAAAGCAAGATCACGAACGACACGCTCGATCGGCTGTATGCGTTCGAGGGAGCCCACGATCTGATCGCGGGCGACAACCCGTTCGTCGGAGAAGCGAGGTCGGACTCTGATGGCCACCTCGTCGAGAACGGCGAGCCCATTCAGGCTCGGTACGTCCTCGCGAGCGACGATCTGCCCCTCGCAGGAACGCTTATCGCGCGCGACCCGAAATCGGGTCTGCGCCTGCTCAGACTCGACGGTCCGCTGCGTCTTCGACGGACCGGTTCCTAGCCGGAGGTCCAGGGTTTCCAAACCCTGGTCGGCCTACGCTGCGTGCGGGTCCCAATCGCGCCCTTTTGCATGCTTTCAAGCCAAGCCGACGCGACGTACACCCCTCTCCCCCGTGAGGAGAAATCGCACCTTGGCGACGCCGAGCACGCACTGGCCCGCGTCCCGGTCGCCGTCTGGCTCGCCGTGATCGTCGCCCTGTCGGGCCTCTTCAGATTCTGGGTCGCGCGCTCCAGCGCGACGCCCTGGCTCCGGCCCGACGAGTACATCTACGCCGAGCTGAGCCGGAGCTTCGCCGAGAGCGGGCATTTCGCCGTCAACG
>JAICVP010000277.1 GCA_025935275.1 Thermoleophilia bacterium | reverse complement strand
TCGTCACCCTAAAGGGCTCCTGAGGGCTGTCGTCGCTCGGCTGCTCGAAGTGAAAAACTTCGCGACAGATGAGAATGATTGCCGGCGTTCTCGCCGTGCTGGCTGCTGCGTTCCTGGGGTTCTGCGGCCTCTTTCTCGTCCTCTATCGGGGTGAGGCCGGTAGCGAGGAGGACGTCCAGGTGGGTATCGGTGGCACCGACGTCGATGCCGACCTCGTGGGCGCAGGTCTTCTCGCCCTCGCCTTCGCCCTCACCGTTCTGGCGGGCCGGTTCATCCGACGTCACTAGCTCAGGATCGATGCCCTCAAGGCGAAAACCCCCTGTCTGTACGAGGGTTTGCGGTTCATCGGGGCGCCGAGATTCCGTCAGGCCGGCTGGACCGGTTTGCGCCCGGATCGCGCCCACGAACTAGGCGCTCCGCTGTCTCGAAGATTCGGCCTTCTCCCTTGTTAGTTGACGCCCTGGTCCTTCGCCTGCTCGGAGGGCCGTGTGGTTCCAGCTAATCGAGTGCATGACTCCTCCTTGTTCCGGGGGGAGCGGACAGGTCGATCGAGGTCTTCTGCTGGCCGAGTTCGCCGTACCGCTGATGCCAACCGCGTCATGATGCAAGCACACCTTTGACTTCGGCTTCCAGACGAACGCGCGTGCCGCGAAGCTCGCAACGGTCGGCTCGCTGAAGCTGTTCGCGCGTCGCCGATTGGTGGATGTGCGGGTAGTCGTAGCCCGCCTCGTCGTTGCGGAACGGCCAGGGCCGTTCGGCGTCGACGACGACCTGTCCGTCACGGTCGACGCACTCGATGCGCACGGCTCGGCGACCGTCCGTGGTCTCCAGCGTGTTCATGCTCTCGTCGGTGAGCGAGACGATCAGCTCGAGCGCTCCTGCAGGGTTGACCCAGCGCTCGACAATGAGCTTCTCTTCCCCGCCCGTTTGCGAGGCGGCCGCCCAAGCGACGAGCGGCGCGGCGATGACGACGAGAATCAGCATCTTTGGCGCAAGTGCCCGCAGTCGCGCCCGCGTGCTTCCGGGACTGAGCCAGACGAGTACCGCGACTGTGACGAGCGCCACGCCAATCGCCGCGACGACCCATGGCATGGCCATGGCGCCGCTGCCTCCGCCGTCCCCCGCGGATTCTCCGGGCGTGACGTTACCGGGGTTGTACCCCGTATGGCCGGCGAGCGGAAGAGAGAAGCGCATCAGGCCTCGTCCCGCGCAGGCGTCAA
Organism: Thermoleophilia bacterium; assembly: GCA_025935275.1. Taxonomy (GTDB): domain Bacteria; phylum Actinomycetota; class Thermoleophilia; order Gaiellales; family Gaiellaceae; genus DATEOR01. Next base: position 1,588 of record JAICVP010000277.1, on the reverse strand, counting down.
GCTCGAGTTGGCCATCATTGATTCGCCTGGGAGAGCAGAAACAGGCCAGTCGTCGTGAAGGCGACCATGACGGCCAGCATCCAATACTGTGAGGTCGCTGCCGACTGCGCCGACCCGTATTGGGCCAATGCCCGGTCGTGCGAGAGGACCAGACCGCATGCGTGGCCGCCGATCAAGACGGCCACCTGAACGTACCAGATGGCTGTGGCGCCCACGAGGGCGTAGTCGATCGTGCCGTCCGCGGTGCCGAACAGATTCCAGCCCCTTCCGAGCGGATCCGAGGAGATGAACGCGAACGCCTGCCCGTTGTAGGCGAGGAGCGAGAAGTAGTGGGCGAGCACGTAAGCAGCCGCGATCGGGACGAGGGTATGTGCGAACACACGGCTGATCGTCGTCGTCGGGCGGTCGTCGATCGCGCGCACGCCGGCGACCCCGACGGCATAGATTGCGGCCACGATCGCGAGCGCGATCGCGAGGCCGATCGTGGACGTCAGCTCGAAAGCGGTCGTGAAGCCGAAGCCCCGGCCGACGAAGAATGCCTGAATGTCCGGCGCGACATCGATCCACGGGCTGCCTTCGCTCGCGCCGTCGAACATGACGTTCCCGATCATCACGACGAGAAGCGCGACCGTTCCGGGTAGCGGCTCGAGCGTCGTCATTCCCGAGAGTGGTCGCCGCAGCCCGAGCCGGCCACCTCTGACGGTGACGGACGATATGCGCGAAAAAAGGTTGAAATACGCGGAGAACGTCTCGCCGCGCGAAACCCACGCCTCGGTTCCGAAGCAGGCCATTGCGGCGAACGTGACGGTCGTGTACGCGAGCGCCGCAATTGCGAGTACCGAGGGGTCGTCGCCTCCCGGATAGACGAGCTCGAGCCAGGCGAAGCAGAGCAGGCCGGCAGCCGCGGGCCAGCGGCCGAGCCGGCGTGGGTAGGCGAGAGGTGCCTGAGCGTTGAGCCCGAAGCGGTGGAAGACGAAGCCCGTAGCGCGCCCGATCGCGCGCCAGGGGTTGAAGGCGCGGAAGACATCCCCGAAGGCGATGCTGGCCACGACGAGCCCGACCCAGAAGACGACGTAGACGAATGTCGGCGCGAAGTTCTCCTGGGGTGACTGGACGCCGGCGAGCCCGCTCCATACCGTCACGACCAGGAGTCCGACCCCAATGACCCCGGCGAGGGTCTCCATCCCCCGGTTGAGAATCGCCCGCGAGAGTTCCCTCGGGAGCTGGCGGAAGGAGTCGTCCTTCTCCAGCTGGGGACTTCGCCAGAGCACTGCGAGGCCTACGAACGACACGATCAAGACCACGGCGGCCGCCCACGCGAAGAGCCATTCCGGGATGGGCAGGTCGGCGCGACCCGTGAGCCCGTGCGCGGCGGCCGGGGTGGGCAGCCCAAGACCGACGACGATTGCCGTCACACACGCCGCGCCGAACCTTCTGGGTTTGCTCACGGCTCGATCCTGAGCTCGGCGATCTGGACGTGGGCGCCCTCGAGCTCGACCTCAAAAACCCCCTCAAAATCCGCTCGGAAGTCGAACCGTGCGCTCCCGCCCGCCGCAACGTCCTTTGCGAGGTCGAATCCGTGCACGTG
>JAICVP010000149.1 GCA_025935275.1 Thermoleophilia bacterium | reverse complement strand
GGCCGGCCGAACCAGGAGGGGTCGGGGATCGGAAATTCGCGGGGCGGAGGCATCATCGGTACCACCGTGCGCGACAAGGGCCCGAGCATCGTCTTGCTCGCCATCCTCGTGCTCGGGGCCGCCGCCCTCGTCGTCATCGGGCTGAAGACGGTGCGGCGGACGCTTCGCTTCTCCGGCCGGGATCCGCGAGAGCTTGCGGGAGCATGCCGCCGCGATCTGATGGCGTACCTCGCGGATCAGGGCATGGACGTGCCGGAGAGTGCGACCCTCGGCGAGCTCGGAGAGATCGTCGAGCGCTACTTCGCCGTCGACGCCGGGCCGTTCGTCCGCGCCGCCACGATCGCCCGCTTCGGCCCGCCCGACCAGGCCAGAATCGAGCTCGTCCGCGCTCGCCGTGAGCTACGCCGGGTGCGCCGCGACATCCGCAACCGCATCAACGTGACGAGCCGTGTCCGCGGCGCGCTCAGCCTCCGCTCGCTGGCGGTTTGACCTCCCCGCTGCACGCGGTCGTCATGGCCGCGGGCGAGGGCCGGCGCCTGCGTCCTCTGACCGAGCGCTGGCCGAAGCCGATTCTCCCGATCGACGGGAAGCCCGTGATCGTCACGCTCCTCCGCGAGCTCGCGGACGCGGGCATCGGCGCTGCGACGATCGTCACGGGTCACCTCGCCGAACTGGTAGAGGAGCTCGTAGGAGACGGCTCGGCGCTGGGCATCGCTGTCGCCTACGCGCGCCAGCCGGAGCCGCTGGGCTCGGCCGACGCGGTCCGCCGCGCTCTCGCCGCGGGAGCGTCGGCGCCGGTTCTTGTCGCTGCGGCGGACACGGTCTTCCGGCGCGGAGCTGTGAGTCGGGTCTCCGGCGAGTGGCTGGAGTCGGGCCTGGCGGCGGGCCTCGGGGTCCGGCGTGGAGGCGGTGAGGGCAAGACGCCGGTGCGGGTCGAGAACGGCCGAGTCCTCGAGATCGGGGGCGAGCGGGGAGAGCTCACCGCCGCGCCGCTCTGGTTCTTCGCCGCCGAGATGCTTCCACGCCTTGACGACTTGCCGGGCCCGCCGTTCGAGCTCGCGGCCGCGTTTCGGGAGGAGGCAGGGCCGGGCATCGACATCCTGGCGCTCGATGTCGGCCCGACGCGCGACCTCACCCGACCGGAAGACGTCGTGGTGGAGAACTTCCCGTATCTTTGGAGGAGCGGATGAGCGAGACCTACGACCTCTTCAGACAAGGCCAGGAGCACCTGGCGCGCGGGCGGGCCGCCCAGGCGACGGTGGCGCTCGAAAAGGCGAAGAAGCGCGAGCCGGAGAAGGCATCCATCCGGGAGGCGCTGGGCATCGCCTACTTCCGCATCCAGCGGTTTTCCGAGGCCGAGGCCGAGTTCCGGGAGATCCTCGAGCTGCAGCCGGTCGACCACTACGCGCACTTCGCGCTCGGTCGCTGCCTCGAGAAGCAGGGAAAGCCCGACGAGGCCGTCGGCCACTACCGCATGGCGAGCTTCTTCAGGCCCCAGAGCGAGGACTACCGCCGCGCTCTCGAAGCCCTCGAAGCCGCGTAGTTGCGGGCGGTCGTCCAGCGGGTCTCCCGCGCGCGGGTGACCGTCGGCGGTGAGGCAGTCGCAGAGATCGGCCCCGGCCTCTGCGTCCTGCTCGGAGTCGCCGAAGGGGACGGGGAGCGCGGGGCGGTCCGACTCGCGGACAAGGTCGCCCACCTGCGGATCTTCGAGAACGACCACGGCAAGTTCGACCTGTCGCTCCTCGACACCCGCGGGGAAGCCCTCGTCGTCAGCCAGTTCACGTTGCTCGCGGACACCGCGAAAGGGAACCGCCCGAGCTTTTCCGGCGCGGCTCGCCCCGAGGACGCCGAGCCGCTCTACGAGGCGTTCTGCACCGCGCTCGAGGCGGAGGGTGTGCCTGTCGGTCGCGGCGTCTTCGGCGCCCGGATGGGGGTCGAGCTCGTCAACGACGGGCCCGTGACCATCGTCCTCTGACGCCTAGCCTGGGGTGAGCGGGTCGAGCTGGATTCCCGCTCGGACCTCTGAGAGACTCGCTCTCCTGTGGCAATTTCGGCGTCGTAGGGGGCGTCGAACCTTCGAAGGGAGAGTCAGATGGGTAAGGCCCGTTTGTTTGCGGTTGCGGTCTGTGCGGCCGCTGTCGTGGGTGCGGGGGCGAGTGCCGCCGTCGCTGGGGAGGTCATGGGGCCGCCGGGGCAGGGCAACGTCAGGCCCAAGGGCGTGAACCCCAACGCATCGCTGTGCGCCTATTCGGGGCTAAACGATTACATCGACGGTCAGGTTGACCGGCAAACGCAGACTCCGAGAGACGCAGCGCCCGGATCGCCGGCCTTCGGGTGGGCGCCCGACCCGACCGACCCGACGTTCATCCTCACCTGCAACAAGAACGGCACGGTCGGGGGCTAGCACCTTCTCGAGCACAAGCAAGCGCAACCGGAAAGGCCCGCCAGACGGCGGGCCTTCCTTTTTCCGCGCGGGGCGACTGCGGACGCTGGTGCTATCCTGTTTCGAACCACATTTCCCCAGCTGGAGAAATGGGCGCGCGGCGCCCATTTTTTGCGAAACGGGACAGAAAGCGAATGACCCAGGTACACGAACAGGAACGCCAACTTCACCGCGAGGTGGCAGACACGGTTCAGGACCGGCTGCCCGACGTCGACGTGCTCGCCGTCGAGCTCATGGGTCCCGAGCGGCTCTGCGTCTATATCGACCACCCGAACGGCGTCGACCATGCGCTCTGCGAGAGCGTCACGAAGACGCTGCGGGGCTACCTGGACCGCTACTCGCTCGAGGTGTCCTCGCCGGGGTTCGAGCGGCCGCTGCGAACGCGCGACCATTTCGAGGACGCGGTCGGGCGCACCGTCACGGTGCGAACGGCCGTCGAGGTCTCGGGGCGCAAGCGGTTCCGCGGCGAGGTGGTCGAGGCCGGGGAAGAGGCCGCGACCATCGAAGTGGGCGACGAGCGATTCGGAGTTCCGTACGACGCGATCGTGCGCGGGAACCTGATCGAGGAGAGGCGGTAACGAATGAGTAAAGAGATTCTCGAGGCGGTCAGGCAGATCGAGCGGGAGAAGGGGATCGAGGACGACGTCCTCGTCCGCGCGCTCGAGGACGCGCTGCTCGCCGCGTACAAGAAGACTCCGGGCGCCGCCCGGCACGCGACCGTCGAGCTCGACTCGGGCGGCGACTTCCGCGTGTGGTCGGTCGAGCTTCCGGCCGACATCGAGGAGCAGCTCATGGACGAGGCGCGCGAGCGCGCGATCACCGAGCTCGAGGCCGCCGAAGCCGAGAACGGTGAGCGCTCCCACACCCTGATCACGGACGACGACCTCGTCATCGACTGGTCCGACGTCCCTGATGAGCAGGTGAAGCGCGCCGACGTCACCCCCGAGAACTTCGGGCGCATCGCCGCGCAGACGGCGAAGCAGGTCATCCTGCAGCGAATCCGCGAGGCCGAGCGCGAGATGATGTACGACGAGTACGTCGACCGCGTCAGCGAGGTCGTCACGGGCATCGTCCAGCAAGCCGGCGACCGGAACAACGTTCTCGTCGACCTCGGCAAGGTCGAGGCGCTTCTGCCTCGGTCCGAGCAGGTGGACGGCGAGCGTTACGAGCAGGGCAGCCGCATCAAGGCCGTCATCACCGAGGTGCGTTCCGGGACGAAGGGCCCGCAGGTCATTCTGTCGCGGCGCGACCCCGAGCTGATCAAGACGCTCTTCGAGCTCGAGGTGCCCGAGATCGCCGACGGCCTCGTCGAGATCCGCGGCGTCGCCCGCGAGCCCGGCTACCGCTCGAAGATCGCAGTCGAGTCGCACGTGCAGGGCGTCGATCCGGTCGGCGCATGCGTCGGCCCGCGAGGGTCCCGCGTTCGCATGGTCGTGTCCGAGCTCCGCGGCGAGAAGATCGACATCATCCCGTGGAACCCGGAGCCGGCGCGGTTCGTCGCCAAGGCGCTTTCGCCCGCACGCGTGCGCGAGGTGCTCGTGGACGACGAGTCGAGCGAGGCGACCGTGGTCGTCCCCGACGACCAGCTGTCCCTCGCGATCGGCAAGGAGGGCCTAAACGCCCGTCTGGCCGCGCGGCTTACCGGCTGGAAGATCGACATCCAGTCCGAGACCGAGTTCGCACGCGCCGAGGCCGACGCTGCGTTCGGAGGCCAGGAGGAGGAGTTCTCCGGCCGCTGCGTTGCGCTGCTCTCCACGGGTAAGCGTTGCCCGAACACGGCGCTGCCGGGGTCGCACTACTGCGGCATCCCGGCTCACCGCGAAATCGCCGAGCGCGAGGCTGCCGGCGAGGACGTCTCGGCCGAGATCGTCCAGCCCGCACAGCCCGAGGCCGAGGAGGCGGAAGGCATGGAGATGGACGCCGTCGAGGCCGAGCCCGGAGCGGAGGCCCAAGTCGCGGTGGAGGAGAGCGCAGAGGCGCCTGCTCCGGAGCTCGAAGCCGAGGGCGAGCCCGAAGTCGAAGAGCCGGTTGCGGAGCCCGAGGCTCAGAAGCAGGAGGAGACGACCCCTGCTGAATGAGCGAGCCCGAGAGGACGTGCGTCGGCTGCGGGCGCAAAGCCCCGCAGCGCGAGTTGGTGCGCTTCGTCGCGCCGGACGGCACGCTGCGGCTGGACCGGGGGAAGCGCTCGCCGGGCCGCGGAGCGTACGTTCACGCGCGGCTTTCGTGCTTCGAACGGGCGGCGGATCGGCGCGCCTTCTCGCGCACACTGCGACGGAACGTCAGAATCCCGGAAAATCTCGTTTCCGAACTGGAACGGCACTGAGCAATGGCTGATCGACAGAGACCACTGAGGCCGAGGAGCGGCGCCACGGGCGGCCGGCGGAAGCGCCGTGTCGTCATCGACTCGCAGGCCAATCGGCCGCGCCAGGACTCGCGCACGCCGCGCGAGACCCCGAAGCCCCGCCAGGAGCAGCAGGCTCCCGTCCAGCCGACCGGTCCCGTCCAGGTGAACTCCGGCGCGACGGTCAAGGAGCTCTCCGCGGCGCTCGGGATTCCCGTGCCGCAGATCATCAAGATCATGATGGACGTCGGGGAGATGGTCACCATCACCCAGTCGCTCGCCGACGACGCGGTCGAGCTGATCGCGACCACGCTCGAGCGCGAGGTCGAGATCAAGCACGCCGACGACGAGGATCTCGAGCCCGAGGTCTTCGAGGACGCGCCTGAGGATCTTGTCGCGCGTCCGCCGGTCGTCACGATCATGGGCCACGTCGACCACGGCAAGACGACCCTCCTGGACGCCATCCGCGAGTCCGCGGTCGTCGAGACCGAGGCAGGCGGAATCACCCAGCACATCGGTGCCTACCAGGTCGATCACGAAGGTAGGCGCGTCACCTTCCT
>JAICVP010000365.1 GCA_025935275.1 Thermoleophilia bacterium | reverse complement strand
GGATCCGCCGCACACCCGCTTCGTCGAGCTGATGAAGCTCGCGGAGGACAACGGCTTCGAGTACGGCTGGACGTACGACTCCCACATCCTCTGGCAGGACGCGTATCCGCTGATGACGCTCCTGGCGATGAACACCGAACGTCTGAAGATGGGCCATTGCGTCACCAACCCGGGAACGCGCGAGCCGACGGTGACTGCGAGCTCCTACGCGACCTTGCACGACATCTCCAACGGCCGCATGGTCATGGGGATCGGGCGCGGCGACTCCGCCCGCAGGGTGATCGGCTACAAGCCGGTGAAGATGGCCGAGTTCGAGGCCGCCCTGGCGATGATGAAGGACCTGATGAACGGACGGCCCGTCGAGTGGAACGGGAAAGAGCTGGAGCTGACGTGGGCCAAGGGCCGAGCGGAAATTCCGCTCTACGTCGCCGCGTACGGGCCACGCGCGCGGGGCGTGGCCGGCCGCGTCGGCGACGGTGTCATCATCCAGCTAGCCGACCCGGTGATCATCCAGTGGATCATGGAACAGGCCCGCGCCGCGGCCGCCGAGGCCGGGCGCGACCCGGACGAGCTCGAATGCCTCGTCTGCGCGCCGAGCATCATCACGGACGACATGCAGGAGGCGCGCGAGGCCGTGCGCTGGTTCCCGGCGATGGTGTCGAACCACGTCATGGACCTGATCGAGCGCTACGGCGAGGACTCCGACATCCCCAAGGACCTGACCGACTACGTCAAGGCGCGGAAGTTCTACGACTACAAGGACCACAGCCGCGAAGGCGCCGCGCACGGCGAGTTCGTGACTGACGAGATCTGCGACCGCTTCTCGGTGATCGGAAACGTCGAGCAGGTGACGGAGAAGCTCAAGGAGCTCGAGTCGATCGGCGTCGACCACTACAACATCTACCTCATGACTCACGGGCAGGAGGAGATCCTCCGCGCCTACGGCAGCGAGATCATCCCGCAGTTCAAGGGCGCAGCCGTTTAGGCGCGACGGCGGCGGGTAGTCCCGCCGCGTGGCCGAAGAACGCGTCCCGAACACGTACGAGTCTCCGCCGGGGGGCGCCGATACCGCTGGGCTGGAGGATTACGTCGTCGAGACGACCACGGGCGAAAGAATCGGCACCGTCGTCGTCTCCGTGGAGGAATCCGGCGGGCGCTGGCTGGTCGTCGAGACGGGGATGCCGCCCGTCAAGCGGGATCGCAGAGCCGTTCCGTGGACCGAGATCGAAGAGGTCGACCACGATGCCTTGACGGTGGTGGTCACCGCGTCCTCTGCGGAGAGCCTCGAGCGCATCCCCGACACCGGGCGCGAGGGCCAGGCCGCGGCCGAGCGCGTCACCGACACACCCGATTCGCCGGGCCTCGTGCCGACCGGCGACGTCGCGGGCCCTATCGATCGCACCACCACCCTCTTTGCCGCCCTCGCCTGCTTCGCTCTCGGTCTGCTCTCGCTCCTGGGCCTGGTCGCCGTCCTCAGCCGTCATGGGAAGGACTGGCCCTACGTGGCACTCGTGCTCGTCCCGGCCGCCCTCATTCTCCTATCTGGAGGACTCGGCTACAGGCTCTGGCGCGACCCGTATTCGCGCTAGGGTCACACCGATGGCCGAGATCCCGCCCGAGGCTCGCGCCCTGCTCGAGTCCGACGCGCTTGCGCACCTCGTCACGCTCAACCCCGACGGCAGCCCCCAGGTCACGTGCATCTGGGTGGGTCTCGACGGG
>JAICVP010000019.1 GCA_025935275.1 Thermoleophilia bacterium | reverse complement strand
CCTCCCTTGTCGCCCGTTCTCAGCGGTTGGAACCGGACGATGCTATCCCTCCCGCCGCTTGAAAGCTAGGACGGACTGCGGAGGGCTTCGTTAGGAGGCGACGTCGGCGAGAACGCGCTCGAGCTCGGCCTCGCCGACCAGCACACGGCGCGGTTTCGAGCCCTCGTAGCCCGAGATGATGCCCCGTCGTTCGAGCATGTCGATCAGGCGGCCGGCCCGGGTGTAGCCGACGCGCAGGCGCCTTTGGATGAGGGAGACCGAGGCGGTCTGGGTCTGGACGACGATCTCGATCGCCCGGTCGAGCAGCGGATCCTCGTCCGGGTCGAAATCGCCCTCCTCCCCGTCGTGCTCGCGCGCGCTGGGCGCCTCGAGCAGCGACTCGTCGAGCTCCTGCTCCCGCTGGCCGCGGCACTGCTCGACGATCAGGGCGATTTCCTCCTCGCTCACGTATGCGCCTTGCACGCGCTGGAGGCGCGACGTGCCGAGCGGCTTGAAGAGCATGTCGCCCTGGCCAAGGAGGCTCTCAGCACCGGAGGTGTCGAGAATGACGCGGCTGTCCGTCTGGCTCGAGACCGCAAACGCGATCCGGGACGGCACGTTCGCCTTGATCATGCCGGTGATGACGTCGACGGAGGGCCGCTGCGTCGCGAGGACGAGGTGGATGCCGACCGCACGCGACTTCTGCGCGAGCCGGATGACGGCGTCCTCCACGTCTTGGGGCGAGACCATCATCAGGTCGGCGAGCTCGTCGATGACCACGAGCAGATACGGGAGGGTCTGCTCGCCGCGCTCGGCGAGGACGCGGTTCAGCTCGGGGAGGTTTCTGGCACGGGCGAGGCTCATCCGCTCGTAGCGGCGCTCCATCTCCGTGAGCACGTTGGTGAGCACGGCGGCGGCCGCCTTCGGGCTCGAGACAACGGGGGTCAGCAGGTGCGGGATGGATTCGTACAGGCCGAGCTCGACGCGCTTCGGGTCGACGAGGATCATCCGCACCTCGTCCGGAGTCGCGCGGAGGAGGATCGAGCAGAGCATCGTGTTGATGCAGCCGGACTTACCGGAGCCGGTCGTGCCGGCGATGAGGATGTGCGGCATCCGCGCGAGGTCGGCGTTCACGGAGGCGCCGGAGATGTCCTTCCCGAGCCAGACCGAGAGCGGGCTCGAGCTGCCGGGCATGTCCGCGAAGATGTCTCCGAGGGTGACGACGTTCGGCGAGAGGTTGGGCACCTCCACGCCCACGGCCTGCTTGCCCGGGATCGGCGCAAGGATGCGGAGCTCGGTCGTGGCGAGCGCATAAGCCAGGTCGTCCTTCAGGGATGCGACCTTGCCGACCTTGGTGCCCGGTGCGAGCTGCAGCTCGTAGCGCGTCACACGTGGGCCGACCACCTGGCCGATGAGGTGAGCCTCGACACCGAAGTTGGAGAGGGCCTGCAGCAGCGCCTCGGCCGTGCGCTCAATCGCTTTCTCGGGCTGGCCCTTCTTCGACTCGGTACGCGACCGCTTGAGCACGCCCGAGTCGGGCAGCTTGTAACCCGCATGCTCGGTCGAGGGCATGTCGAAGACGGGCTCCGGCTTCTCGGGCAGATCCATCTCGAAGTCGTCGAGCTGGTCGACGAGGACGGCCGAAGGCTCGGGGTGCTCGTTGACGACATCCGGGTAGGCCGCCTCGCCGTCGACCGGCGGCGCATCCGGCTGCGTGATGGGCTCGTCGTCGAGCGGCATGCGGACGCGTTCGACCGAGCGTCGTGCGGCCCCCGCTGTCTTCTGGGCCGCGTGGGCCGAGTGGCGGACCAGCGCTCCGAGGGAAGCCCCCGAGACGAGCAGCGCGCCCGTCACCACGAGGAAGAAGCCCAGGACTGCGGTGCCCGTGTTGCCGAGCAGCCGCCCGAAGATGAGCTCCAGCGCCTCGCCGGTGCTGCCTCCGTTCGACTCCCCCAGGATGGTCATCACGCCGAGAGCGAGGATGATGAGGCCGGTTCGAAACGGGCTCACGTCGATGAGCTGCGCCCGCGCGACCAGCAGACCGCCGATCGCCATGAGGACGAGCGGAACTCCGATCCGGCCCGCGCCGACGAGGGCATCGAGACCCGCGTCGATCCGGTCGCCGACGTAGCCACCGTCCCAGCCGAGCCACAGCGGAATCGCGAGAAAGATGCCCGCGAACAGGAGGGCGAGCCCGAAAAGCTCGCGATGCTGCTGCGCGCCCGAGCCCTTCGACCGCGAGCGCTTCTTCTTCCGGACGCGGGCAGGGGACTTCGGGCGTAGGTGCTTTGGACGCTTCCTCGGCGCCATGGACGCCAATTCGTCGGAACGGGGAGCCCTCCTCCCTCGTATCTTCAGGGTGTGAAGAGCGGAGCAACCCTCTTTCTGGTCGCAGCGATCGCGATCCTCGGCGCCCTCGCCCTTGCCGACGCCCTCCGCGGCAAGGGGGACACCGGGCAGGCCTCCGGGGCCCCGACGTCTGCGACCACCTCGCGGGCCGGGCCGCCGACGCTGCTGGAAACGCTGCGCGAGGAGGCCATCGCCGGCTTCGTTCTCTACTCGGACCAGGACTGCCGCCTCCATTCGCTCCTCCTCCCGCGCATGGTCGACGACGTCGTCCGCAACGAGGGCGGCGGCGACGTCTTCCGGTGCCGGTTCGACGTCGACGGGGGCCGGATCGTCACCGGACATTCGAGGTCGGCTGGGACACTCGCCTTCCGGGACGGTCGGATCGTCTCGGGGAACGACGTCGTCCTGACGCACGCCGACCTCGTGCGCGCGGCTCGACGGCACCCGAACGTCTATGGATTCGACCGCAGCATTCCGCTGCGCATCCGAGTGACCGGGCTCGCCTCGTTCGGGGTCCGGGAGCCCGTCGTCGCGATGGCGATCTCGGCGCGCTCGCTCGAACCGCAGTACCTGGTCGCTCTCTTCGACGGGCACGGAGTTCGCACCGTCGCGGCGAGCTTCCGCGGCCCCTACCGGCGCCTGTTCACGAGCAACGACGGCGCGCTCGTGGGCACGGAGGACGGCACGGTCGTGACCCGCACCGGGCGCACGATCGACCCACCGCAGGGGCTTCCGGCCGGACGCGCGATCGCGTTCTCGCCCGACGACCGCTGGGTCGTCCGGGTGAACGGGATCAGCACCTTCCTCGTCGGCGCCCCCGAGGGTGACCAGGCCAGCCGGATCATCCGCCTGCCGATCCCGGCACGCGACCTCGTGTGGGAGCCGGTTACTTCAGGGACTTCAGTCGGTCCACCAATACGTCGATGAACCCGGGCCCGTCGACGCCCACGCCGACGTGGCAGTTCGGCTCCTTGCCCGACCGCTGCCAGAGATCGACGTAGGTGCGGCCACGGCCGGGCTCGGGCCCGATGTCCACCTCGACGTAGCGGTGCTCGGTCTGGAGGAAGCGGTCGCTGACGACGTGCGCGACCGCGAGCGCGTCGTGCACGGGCGAGCCTTCCCAGCCGTACATCCGCTGGTGATGGCCGTGGTAGAAGTCGTAGAGGGCCGCAACAAGCCCGCCGACGCGGCCCGCCTCGCGGAGCTCGTCGACTTTCTGCGGGAAGAGGAGCGCCTTGTGCGTGACGTCGAGGCCGACCATCGTGACGTCGATGCCACTCGTGAAAACCCGATGAGCGGCTTCCGGATCCGCCCAGATGTTGAACTCCGCCGCGGGCGTGACGTTGCCCTCCGCAATCGCGCCGCCCATGATCACGACACGGGCGATGCGCTCCTCGATGCCCGGGTAGCGGGCGAGGAGGAGCCCGATGTTCGTCAACGGCCCGACCGGGACGAGGACGACGCCCTCGTGCTCGGAAACGGCCTGCGCGATGAAGTCGACCGCATGTCCTTCGGCCGGCTTCGTCGTCGGATCCGGGAGATCGGGGCCGTCGAGCCCACTCTCCCCGTGGACGTAGGCCGCGGCCCACTGCTCGCGGACGAGCGGGCGGTCGCAGCCGACGTGCACCGGGATATCCGTGCGGTCGACGAACTCCAGGATCTTCAGCGCGTTGGTTGTCGTCTTCTCGAGCGTCTGGTTTCCCGAGACCGAGGTGACGCCGAGCACCTCCACCTCGGGCGAAGCGAGCGCGAGCAGAAGCGCGATCGCGTCGTCGTGCCCAGGGTCCGTGTCGAGGACAATCTTCGTGCCCATCAGGCGCGGAGTATGTCGTCTATCTCCTGAGCCGTGGGCAGAGAGGGCTGCGCGCCGAGGCGTGACGCAGCGAGTGCACCCGCCGCGCACGAGCGGCGCAGGGCCTCCTCGCGGTCCCGGCCCTCGAGCAGTGAAACAACCATGCAGGCGGTGAACGCGTCCCCGGCGGCGGTGCCGTCCACGGCGTCCACCCTGGGCGGCACGGCGCGCGCCACCTCCTCCCCGTCCTCGAGGAGCACGGCTCCCTCGGCGCCGAGCGTGAGGGCGGTGAGGCGCGGCGCCTCGGGCAGCGCGTCGAGCTCGTAGCGGTTCACGACGACGAGATCGGCGCGGCCGAGCACTTCTACGGGCACCGGCTTCGACGGTGCCGCGTTCAGGGCGAAGAAGCCGGTGGTCGAGCGGGCGGCTGCGGCGACCGTCTCCACCGGGATCTCGAGCTGGCACAGGAGGTTCTCGCTCTGGCCTGGGCTCGTGACGGCGGCATTCGCGCCGGGAGCGACGACGATCTCGGTCTCTCCGCCGGCATCGACGTAGATCAGCGCGACACCGGTCGCCTCGTCGGAATGCGCGAGGTCGTGCTCGACGCCCGCGGCGCGAATCCCCGCGAGCGCCTCGTCGGCAAACGGGTCGTCGCCCACAGCGCCGATCATCCGGACGGACGCGCCGAGCCGGGCAGCCGCGACCGCCTGGTTCGCGCCCTTTCCGCCCGGAAACCGCTCGAAGGTCGCGTCGGTGACGGTCTCCCCGGGCTGCGGCAGCCGCTCGCAGCGGGCGACGAGGTCGAGGTTGATGCTGCCGACGACTGTGAGAGAGACGCTAGGCGGCAAGCGCGCGCAGGTCGTCAACCGCGCCGTTCAGAAGGTTCTCGCGCAGGTCGAAGAGGCCGGCCCAGAGGGAGCCCCGCTCGGGCGCGGAGGCGAAGCGGGCCGAGGCGGAAAGACCTTCGAGCGCGCGCACGAGAACGGCGAGCTCAAGGTAGGCGTGCGAGACGCGGGCCGGGGATGCGGCGACTCCGGCGCGGCGCAGGACTTCCTCCCACTCGACGACCTCGCCGGCGCCGGGCTCTCCGTACCACGAGCGCCCCTCGGCCTGGTCGGACTCGAGCTCGAGGAGGAAGCGTCCAAGTGGCTGCTCGAGACCCGTGAGCGCAGTCTCCGCCCGCTCGGCCGCCCGCCGCAGCGCTGCCTCTCGCTTGGGGGCCGTGCACGGCTCGGGCTCGCCCTTCGCCCAGCGCTCGAGCAGGCGGCAGAACGCCAGCGCGGCGACCTCGCTCGCGGTGAGCGAGCGGACAAGCCGCTCGGCGGTCGCGTCGGAGACGCCGTAGGAGCGCATGAGGCCCGCCCAGCCGTTGCCGTTCGTTTCGCTCATCTCTTCCTCTACTAGTACACCAACTTGTCGTTGTGCGTACGGTTCAGTGGATGAACACGTACTCACTCGTTTCCGATCTGCCCGTCGAGATCGATTCCTACGAGCTCGAGGGGCTGCGCGTCGACGTTTCGCCGGAGTTCACACGCCGCACGACGGTCATCCGCCTGCATGGCGGAGGCGAGACGGGGATCGGCGAGGACCCCACCTACAGCCCTGAGGACCAGGAGGCCTTCCAGGCCGAAGGCCCGACTCTCCCCCTCTCCGGCTCCCATCAGACGATCGACTCGTTTTCGGAGCTCCTCGAGCGCCTTTCGCTCTGGCCTTCCGGCCCTGCGCTCGACCAGTTTCGGCCCTACCGCCGGTGGGGTTTCGAGAGCGCAGCGCTCGACCTCGCGCTCCGGCAGGCCGGCAAGTCGCTCGCCGAGGTGCTCGAGCGCGAGCCGAAGCCGCTGCGCTTCGTCGCCTCCATGCGCTTCGGCGACCCTGCGGCGATCGCCCCGCTCCGCGCCTGGCTCGACCTCTACCCCGATCTGCGCGTGAAGCTCGACCCGACGGGCACCTGGGACGACGCCCTCGTCACCGAGCTCGTCGAGACCGGCGCCGTCGACACGCTCGACTTCAAGGGCGCATACGAGGGCACCCCGGTCGACCAGCCGCCGGATCCGACGCTTTATGCGCGCATCGCGCTTGCCTTCCCGGACGCCTGGCTGGAGGACCCGGCGCTGAACGACGAGACCGACACGATCCTCGAGCCCCACCGGGCGCGCATCACCTGGGACGCGCCGATCCACTCGGTCTCGGACATCGTCGGGCTCCCGTTCCCGCCGCGGACGCTCAACTTCAAGCCTTCGCGCTTCGGGAGCATCAAGCGCCTCCTCGAGGCCTACGACTACTGCGCGGACGAGGGGATCTCGATCTACGGCGGCGGCCAGTTCGAGCTGGGGCCGGGCCGCGGACAGATTCAGTACCTGGCCTCGCTCTTCCACCCCGACACGCCGAACGACACGGCGCCCGCGGCTTACAACGCGAAACCGGCGCCGGGCCTACCGACGAGCCCACTCGAGCCGCAGCTCGAGACGACCGGGTTCCGCTGGAAGTCCTAGGCGCTCCGGAGCATCGTCAGGCGATGAGCGGAGCCGGGCTTTGCCCGGCTCGAAGCCGTCGCCGACCGAGCGCCTAGGCTAGACCTCTAGGACGACGGGGAGAATCATCGGCCGGCGGCCGGTGCGCTCGCGAATCAGCCGGCCGACGGCGTCGTGGATGTGCTCCTGCAGGAGCTTCAGCTCGGTCACGTTCTGACCCAGCAGCTCCTCGATCGTGCGCTCGGCCTCGTCGCGGGCCTCGTCGAGGAGCGATGCCTCCGGCTCCCCGAAGCCGCGTGCGATCACCTCGGGAGCCGCGATCTCGCGGCCGTTCTGCGACCCGACCGTGACGACGACGATGAGCACGCCGTCCTCGGAGAGGTGGCGCCGGTCGCGGAGCGCCACGTCCTGCACGTCACCGACCCCCAGGCCGTCGACGAAGGTCGCGCCGCTCTCGACGGCCCCGACGAGCTCGGCTCGCCCGTTCGCGAGCTCGACCACGGAGCCGTTCTCGGCGAGGACGATGTGGTTCGCGTCCACGCCCGCGTCTCGGGCCAGCCTGGCGTGCGCGGCCAGCATGCGGAACTCACCGTGCACGGGCATGACGTTGCGCGGCCGCAGAACGGCGAGGATGGTCCGCAGCTCTTCCGCGTGACCGTGGCCCGAGACATGCACGGGCGCGATCTCCTGGTGCAGCACCTCGGCGCCGGACTTCGCGAGACGGTTGATCGTGTCGTGGACCCGGAGCTCGTTCCCGGGCACGGGCTTCGCCGAGATGATGACCGTGTCGCCTTCCTCGATCTGGACGTGCTGGTGGTCGTTGAAGGCCATCCGGGTCAGGGCCGACATGGGCTCGCCCTGGCTCCCTGTGCACAGAATCATGGTCTCGTCGGGGCGAAGCTCGGGGAGCACGTCCGGCTTCACGAGGAGATCCTCGGGCACGTCGATGTAGCCGAGATTCCGCGCGATGTTGACGTTCTTGCGGAGCGAGCGGCCGATGAGGCACACCTTGCGGCCGTCCTCGAGGGCCACGTCGATCGCCTGCTGCACGCGGTGCACGTTGGACGCGAAGGAGGCGATGAGGATGCGGCCGTTGCGCTGCGGGATGATCTGACGGAAGACCTCGCCGACGGTCCGCTCCGACTGCGTCACGCCGGGGCGCTCGGCATTCGTCGAGTCCCCGAGGAGGAGGTCGACGCCGCGGTTGCCCAGGTCGGCGAGCGCCCCCAGGTCGGTGCGGAACCCGTCTACCGGCGTGTGGTCGATCTTGTAGTCGCCCGTGTGCACGATTCGCCCGCCCGGGGTGTCCAGCACAACCGCCACCGCGTCCGGAATGGAGTGCGCCATGCGCACGAACTCGGCGGTGTAGGGCCCGAGCTGCGTCGGCCCGTCCTCCGGCACGGCCTCGATCAGCTCCGCGTCCTTGAGGAGGCCGTGCTCGTCGAGCTTCGACTTCACGAGCCCGAGCGTGAGCCCCGTCGCCCAGATCTCCGGCACGCGCACCTCCCGCAGGAGGTACGGAAGCGCGCCGACGTGATCCTCGTGGCCGTGCGTGAGAACGACGGCGCGGATGTCGCTCTCATGATCCTGGAGGTAGGAGAAGTCCGGCAGGACGAGGTCGACGCCAAGGTGCTCGTCCCGCGGGAACGACAGGCCGGCGTCGATCACGACGATGCCGTCGTCGCTTTCGACGACCATCATGTTCTTCCCGACCTCGCCCAGCCCGCCGAGCGGGATCAGCCGCGTGGAGCCTGCCACGGGCTAGACCTGCGCTGCCTGGAGGACGCCGGCCCGCTCGAGCACTGAGCGAAGCTCGGCCTTCTGCGCGTCCGTCGCGTCGACGAGCGGCAGGCGCGGCATCCCGACGTCGTGGCCGGCGATGGCCAGCGCAGCCTTGACCGGGATCGGGTTCGTGTCGATCGCCAGCACGTCGATGACCGGCCGCAGCTCGGCCTCGATTTCCTGCGCGCCGGCAGCGTCTCCGTCCCGGTAGCGGGTCAGAAGCTCGCGCACGCGCTGGCCGACGAGATGCGTGAAGACGAAGATGCCGCCCTTCCCGCCCACCTCGAGGAACGGCAACAGCAGGTCGTCGTTCCCGGCGTAGAGGGTGAGGCCGCTCTCGTTCACGATTCGCTTCGCCTGGTCGATGTCGGGCGTCGCCTGCTTCACGTACTGCACGTTCGGGATCTCGGCGAGCTCGGTGAGCGTGTCCGGCTCGATGTTCACGACCACGCGCTGCGGGATGTTGTAGACGACGATCGGCTTGTCGGTCACCGCCGCGATCGCCTCAAAATGGGCGACGATCCCGCGCGCCGGCGGCTTCGAGTAGTACGGCGTGACGACGAGGAACGCGTCCACTCCGATCCCGTGCGCCTCACGGGTGAGGTGCACCGAGTGCGCCGTCGAGTACGTGCCGGTCCCGGCGACGACGGTCGCGCGGTCGCCGATGGCCTCGACCGCAGCTTCGAAGAGGCCGAAGCGCTCGTCGTCGGTCAGGGTCGGCGACTCGCCGGTCGTCCCGGCCACGACGACGCCGTCCGAGCCCGTGTCGACGAGATGTGCGCACAGGCGTCTGAACGCCTCGTAGTTGACGGATCCGTCGGCGCCAAAGGGCGTGACGGCCGCTGTCAGGACTTCGCCGAGCACTGGGCGAATCTTACTCCAGGAGGCTTTCGAGCCCGACCGTGACGCCCGGCGGGAGGCTCGAGAGCTTGTCGAGGGCGAGCAGGACTCCAGGCACGAACGCCTCCCGGGAAAGCGTGTCGTGGCGGATGGTGAGGAGCTGCCCTTCTCCGCCGAGCAGCACCTCCTGATGCGCGATCAGACCGGGCAGGCGCACGGAGTGGATCGGCACCTCGCCCGGCATGGCCTCGGCCGTCGCCTGCGCGGTGCCCGAGGGCGCGTCGACCTTCGAGTCGTGGTGGAGCTCGACGATCTCCGCCTTCGGGAGATACTTCGCGGCCTCGGCGGCGAACCGCATCATGAGAACGGCCCCGACCGCGAAGTTCGGCGCGACGAAGCAGGCGATGTCCCGCCTTCGC
Source organism: Thermoleophilia bacterium (assembly GCA_025935275.1). Taxonomy (GTDB): domain Bacteria; phylum Actinomycetota; class Thermoleophilia; order Gaiellales; family Gaiellaceae; genus DATEOR01. Next base: position 5,391 of record JAICVP010000019.1, on the reverse strand, counting down.
GCAAGCTCGTCGAAGGACGCGAGGTCGGCCGGCCCCATGCCCGTCGTGCCGACGACGCAGGGGATGGCTGCCTGGAGGCAGCCCTCGATGTTCTTTCGGACCGCGTCGGGGCGCGTGAAGTCGATCGCAGCGTCGTGCCCGTCGCGCTTCGGCTGGTCGCCGCTGCGGGCCCGAGTGACCTCGTGCCCGGCCTCCTCGAGCTTCGGCCCGAGCACCGAGCCGACCTTGCCGTCGGCGCCGTAGAGAAGGACCTTCACGCCGCGGCGGCCGAGATGAGGTCGGGACACACCGGCTCGACCGCCTTCAGGACCCGTTTCTCGCTCGGGCCGACGGCCGCGACGGAGAGGCGCTCGCGGGCGAGCAGGACCCGGGTGAGCTCTGCGACGCTCGCCGCGTCCACGGCATCGATCTCGGCGAGGATCCGGTCGAGGTCGAGGAGCTCGCTGTCCGTGATCACGGATTTGCCGAGCCGGCTCATGCGATTCGACGTCAGCTCCATGGAGAGCATGATCCGCCCCTTGAGGTTCTCCTTTGCGCGCGCGAGCTCGTTCTCGGTGACGTCACCGGCCCCGACCGCCTCGATCTGCTGCGCGACGATCTCGAGACAGTCGCGGAGGTTCTCCTCCCGCGTGCCGACGTAGACCCCGATTTGCCCCGTGTCCGCGTACTGCGAGGAGAACGTGTAGACGGTGTAGGCGAGCCCGCGCTTCTCCCTGATCTCCTGGAAGAGCCGCGAAGAGGCCGAGCCGCCGAGGATTCCGTCGAGGATGGACGCCGCGAAGCGCCGGTGATCGGAGCGCGAGATGCCGGGCGCGCCGAGGCAGAGGTGGTACTGCTCGGTGTCCTTCCGCTGAAAGGCGAGCCGCGGGGGAGGCGCGGAGACCCAGGGCGCTCGCGCAGCAGGACGCCTTCCCGACGGGCGGATCTTCGCCTCCATCCCCTCGACCAGCCGGATCAGGTCTTGGTGCTCGAGATTGCCAGCTGCGGCCACGACGACGTTCCCGGGGGCGTAGCGGGCACGGTGGTAGGCGCCGATCGAACGCCGCGAGACGTTGGCGATTACGTCGGCGCTGCCCAGGACCGGCCGGCCCAGCGGATGGTTGCCGAAGACGGCCTGGGTGAGCAGGTCGTGGATGAGCTCCTGCGGGGTGTCCTCGATCATCGCGATCTCCTCGAGGACGACCTCCCGCTCCGAGTCGAGGTCGACGAGAGCCGGAGCGAAGACCATGTCCGTCATCACGTCGAGCGCCTCTTCGACGTGCTCGTCCAGGACCCGCGCGTAGACCACGGTGTAGTCGCGTGCGGTGGCCGCGTTCAGCTCGCCGCCGAAGCCATCGAAGATCTCCGCGATCTCCTGGGCGGAGTACTTCTGAGTGCCCTTGAAGAGCAGGTGCTCGAGGAAGTGCGTGACGCCGGCATGCGCGTCGTGCTCGTCGCGGGACCCCGTCCCGATCCAGAGGCCGATCGCGACGGAGCGAACGGTCTCGAGCGGCTCGCTGATGACCCGCGCGCCGCTCGGAAGCGTCGTCAGCAGGTAGTTCTGCACGCGTGAATCGTAGACCTTCGGCTCAGACGTGCCTCATTACGCGGCGCTCATCCACCCTGCGGCGATGAAGTCGCCGGGGAGCGTCGCGTCCTGGTCAGCGACCAGCCAGCGCAGGTTGCCGCCCTCGACCCAGAGCAGGCTCGTGCCGGTCGAGTCGACCGCCAGATCGGTCACGCGTCCCTCTGTGGAGACGAGCTCCGACGACTCGCCCGTCGCCATCTCCACCCGCAGGAGGCGGCTCGGTCCCGAGGGATGCAGCGGATCGCCGCCCTGCTCGACAGCGACCGTGCCGTCGGTGGTGTAGGCCGCCCCGGACCAGTGGGAGCCGCTAGGCGGATCCACGAACGTCGCATCGGCCAGCGAATCGGCGGACACGTCGACGACCGCGAGCTTCCCTCCGATCGTGAATGCGATTCGCTCCTCGCCCGGTGCCCACGAGATGTTGTCCGGCGAGAACCCCGTCAGATCCGGTGGGAGCGCGAGCGTAGAGGCGGCCGATTTGAGATCGGAGAGCGGCCGGATGACGAGGCCGACCAGCTCACCGCTCGCAACGCGCGAGTCGGCGTCGTGACCCGCGTCCTCCGCGAAGAGGTCTTGATCCTTGAGCCGGTGTCCATCCTCGCTGAGGGCGTACATGTGGCCGGCCGCGGGCTCGCAGCAGGTCGCCAGTAGCAGGCGGCCGTCCGGAAGCGCCATCACGTCCACGGCTCGGAACGAGCCGGCCGCGACCTGACGGTCATCCCGCGGCGGGAAGGACGCGAGGACACGCGACTCCTTCGTCTTGCGGTCGATGACGACGATGTCGCCCTGCTCGGTCAGCGCCACGATCTGCAGCGGCGCCGGGGCCGAAGGTCTGTCGGCCTCAGACGAAGAGGCTGTCGGAGCTACCCTGGACTGCGTGTCGCTGCAGCCGGCGACGGCGAGTGCTGTGAGGACACCTGCAAGCGCTAATGCGAAACGCTTGCCCATGCCTCTGATTGTGACACGTCATACGTGCTTGTACGCGCGCCCGGGATCGCCCGCGGCGCGCGCGAGCAGGGCGATCCCCTTGAGCGGCGGACGTGCGAGACCCCTGATCCCGCCGACGTCGGCGACCTCTCCTCGCACCAGCCGCTCGACCGAGCGCCAGACGATCTTCGTGCTGGCGAGACCAAACGTGGCCCGCGGATAGCGGTCGAGCGCCACCTTCACCCCCCAGGACGCCCAGAGATGGTTCGCCAGGCGCTTCGCGAGACGCGGCCCGTACGGATCGAGGCTCTCTGCACGACCCGCGAGGAGGTCGAGCGCGGCCTCGGAGGCGTACTGCGAGCTGAGGAAGCCTTCGAACATGCCGTCGCCGGAGACGGGGTCGATGAGGCCGGCCGCGTCGCCGACGAGGAGCGCCCGGCCGCGCGCGAGGGTCGATCCGGGCTCACGGAGAGGCAGGCGGTAGCCGCGCAGCTCCTCGAGGTCGTCGAAGGAGACGCCGTGGGCCGCGCAGAGGCGACGCAGGTGCTCGCGCAGGCGTGGGCCTTCCTCCTCCCAGCCGCCGACGCCGAAGTTCGCGTGGTCTCCCTTCGGGAAGACCCACCCGTAGCCGCCGGGAACGACGCCGAGCTCGAGCGCGAGCCTACCTTCGTACGCCGAGCGGTCCAGCTTCGCGTAGGGCAAGTTCCCCTCGAGGGCGACGCCGACGACGCGGTTGCCGCCGAGACGGAGCGTGCGAGCGGTGACGCCGTTGATCCCATCCGCCCCGATCAGGACCTCCGCCTCGAAGCCTTCGACCGACACTCCCTCGTCCCCTACGTCGAGCTCCCCCACCTTCACGCCGTCGCGGAAGTCGGCGCCAGCCTCGACGGCCTGCTGGACGAGGAACTGATCGAGCCGCTTGCGCTGCGTCATGTAGACGAGCGGGACGCCGTTGCCACGAGCGAGCGTCTTTCCGTAGCGAAGCCGCATGTCCACGGCGGACACCACGTGCTCCACCACCGGTTCGATCGAGAACGGCAGGAGACGGGCCGCCCGCCCCGTCACGCCGCCGCCGCACGGCTTGTCACGCGGAAAGCGGGCGCGATCCAGCAGGAGCACATCTGCACCGGCCTTCGCGAGCCGGTAGGCGGCCGTGGAGCCGGCGGGGCCCGCGCCCACGACGATGGCGTCGTAGCGCTTCATCTGGACGCCATTCTCACAATTCCCGGCGCTTCGACGTTATAGAGAAGCGTGCAGCGCTTTCCGACGGCCTCATTCATCGGCACGATCGTCGTCTGGGCCTCTGCCTTCTCGGTGATCAAGGCGCTGATCGACCACGGCATCGGCGCCGAGCAGATCGCTCTGTCCCGTTACCTCGTCGCGGCTCCGGGCTTCGCCTTTCTCCTCTGGCGCGCGGGTGGCCTGCCGGGCCTCGACCGGAGGGATGCGACACGGCTGCTCGTTGCGGGCGTCGTCATCGTGGCCGGCTACCACCTCTCCCTGAACATCGGTGAGGCGTCCACCGCGTCCGGCATCGCCGCGCTCATCGTCGCCCTCTCCCCCGCGCTCACGATGGCCCTCGCCATCGCCTTCGGGATCGAGCGCTTCAGCTTGCGGGTGGCCGCCGGGCTCGCCGTCGCCTTCGCGGGGGTGATCGTCGTCGTCGGCCTCGGCTCGGGCGAGGAGTTCTCGCTCTCCGGACTCAAGGGGCCGCTGATCGTTCTCGGCGCGCCGCTCTCCTTCGCGCTCTACAACGTCCTCCTGAAGCCGCTCTTCGCCCGCTACGACCTCCTCGCGCTGACCGCGACCACGAGCCTCGTCGGGACGGTCGCGTTGCTGCCGATCTTCGCCGGCTCCGACCTCGGCGGCATCGGCTCGGTCGCCGGACGCGACATCGCGCTGATCCTCTATCTCGGGATCTTCTCGACCCTGCTCGGCTACATCGGCTGGAACATCGGCCTGCGCGCCTTCGGGCCGACGCGGGCGGTCACGGCGACCTATGCCATTCCGGCGCTCGCCGTGCTCTTCGGCGCGGTGACGCTCGAGGAGCCCGTGACGGCGTGGATCGCCGTCGGCGGGCTCCTGATCGTCGGAGGGGTCGCGCTGGCTAGCCTTCGCGGCGCGGGCCGCGGTCGCGGCGCCCGCGGTCTCTTCCACCGCGGCGCTCGTCCCGAGGACGCTCCTCGCGCTCGCGTGGCGGAGCCGCCTTCGCGCGCTCGATGATCTCCTCGGGCTGGACGAGGGCCCCGTCCTCGTGCTTGGCGACGAGCTTGAGGCCGATGCGGCCGCGGGCCTTGTCGACCTCGACGACCTGCACGTCGAGCACGTCGCCGCGGCTGATCACGTCTTCGATGTGTGCGACCCGGCCGGGCCCCACGTTCGAAACGTGGAGCAGGCCGTCCGTCCCCTTCTTCAGCTCCACGAAGGCGCCGAAGTCGGTGGTCTTCACGACCTTGCCGGTGTATTCGTCCCCGACCTCGGGCTCCTTGGTCAGAGCCTGGATCGCTGCGATCGCAGCCTCGGCCTTGGGGCCGTCGACGGCGTAGATGAGGATCGTCCCGTCCTCCTCGATGTCGATCTGGACCTCGTAGTCGGCCTCGAGCGAGCGGATGGTCTCGCCGCCCTTGCCGATGACGAGCCCGATCTGCTCCGGATCGATCTTCACCGTCGTGATCCGCGGCGCGTAGTCGGAGAGCTCCGTGCGGGTCTCCGCGATCGCCTCGGCCATCTTGTCCAGGATGAACTCGCGGGCCCGCTTCGCCTGGTCGAGCGCGTTCCGCATGATCTCCTGCGTGACGCCGGTGATCTTGATGTCCATCTGGAGGGCGGTGATCCCGTCCCGCGTGCCGGCCACCTTGAAGTCCATGTCACCGAGGTGATCCTCGGCGCCCTGGATG
>JAICVP010000383.1 GCA_025935275.1 Thermoleophilia bacterium | reverse complement strand
GTCACCGGGTCCGGCGCCGAGGCCGGGAGGGTGTATGTCACGCAGAGGCTTAACCGCGTCCTCGAGGCCGCCGAGAAGGAGGCCCGCAGGCTCAAGGACGAGTACGTCTCCGTCGAGCACCTGGTGGTCGCGCTCCTCGACGAGGGATCGGGCTCGGCAGCCGGTCGGATCCTGGCGCGACATGGCGTCACGCGCGACTCGTTCCTGACGACTCTGACCGCGGTGAGGGGTTCCCAGCGGGTCACGTCCGCCACCCCCGAGGGAACCTACGAGGCCCTCGCCAAGTACGGTCGGGACCTCGTCGCGGACGCGGCCGCTGGACGGCTGGAGCCAGTGATCGGCCGGGACTCGGAGATCCGTCGCACCGTCCAGATCCTGTCCCGCAAGAGCAAGAACAACCCGGTGCTGATCGGTGAGCCCGGGGTCGGGAAGACCGCCATCGTGGAGGGCCTGGCGCAGCGGATCCACAACGGGGACGTGCCCGAGGGACTGCGCGACAAGACCGTCTTCGCCCTGGACATGGGCTCCCTCGTCGCCGGTGCGAAGTACCGCGGCGAGTTCGAGGAACGACTCAAGGCCGTCCTCAACGAGGTGCTGGCCGCCGAGGGGAAAATCCTGCTGTTCGTCGACGAGCTGCACACCGTGGTCGGGGCCGGCGCGTCCGAAGGTGCGATGGACGCCGGCCAGATGCTGAAGCCCATGCTGGCCCGCGGCGAGCTGCACATGATCGGGGCCACGACGCTCGACGAGTACCGCACCCACATCGAGAAGGACGCGGCCCTCGAGCGCCGGTTCCAGCCGGTCATGGTCGACGAGCCGAGCATCGAGGACGCCCTGTCGATCCTCCGGGGACTGCGCGAGCGCTTCGAGGTCTTCCACGGCGTCAAGATCCACGACGGCGCCCTGGTCGCTGCGGTCACCCTGAGCCACCGCTACATCTCCGACCGGTTCCTGCCCGACAAGGCCATCGACCTGGTCGACGAGGCCTGCGCGATGCTGCGCACCGAGATCGACTCGATGCCCGCGGAGCTCGACGAGCTCACCCGCCGGGTCACCCGCCTCGAGATCGAGGAGGCCGCACTGGCCCAGGAGACGGATCCGGCCAGCCAGCGTCGCCTCGAGGAGCTGCGCAAGGAGCTGGCCGACCTCAAGGCGGAGGCCGACGCCATGCGGGCGCAGTGGGAGTCGGAGCGCCAGGCGCTCCGCGAGGTCCAGACGCTGCGGCAGGAGATCGAGCACGTTCGCTTGGAGAGCGAACGGGCCGAGCGGGAGTACGACCTGAACCGGGCCGCGAGCCTGCGCCACGGCAAGCTGCCCGAGCTCCAACGACGGCTCGAGGCGGCCGAGGAGAGACTCGAGGCAAAGCAGGCGGGGAGGCGGCTGCTCCGTGAGGTCGTCACCGCCGACGAGATCGGCGCCATCGTGGCCCGGTGGACGGGCATCCCGGTGAGCCGCCTCCAGGAGGGCGAGCGGGAGAAGATCCTCCGGCTCGACGAGGTGCTCCACGAGCGGGTGATCGG
>JAICVP010000110.1 GCA_025935275.1 Thermoleophilia bacterium | reverse complement strand
GGCTGCGGAAATGGCGGCAATGCTCGCGCTGCTCGTCGCGGCCTGCTTCGGGCTCGCCTGGGTGCTTCGCCTCGGCTGGATCGCCGACTACTTCTCGCGCCCGGTGCTGGTCGGCTATATCCACGGGGTCGCGGTCATCCTCGTGATCGGCCAGCTGGGAAAGCTGTTCGGGCTGTCGATCGACGCACGTGACCCTCTGCCGCAACTCTGGGAAGTCGTGCGGAAACTCGGGGATGCCAGCGGCGCCACCGTCGTCCTCGGCGTGGGCGCGCTGGCGATTCTCCTCGTGCTCGGCCGCGTACTGCCGCGGTTACCGGCCGCGCTCCTGGTGGTTGTCGCAGCGATCGGGGTCTCCTGGGCGCTCGGCCTCGAGGCTCACGGGATCGCTGTGCTCGGGCCAATTCCGGCGGGACTGCCGAGCTTCGACCTGCCCACCCCCGCCTGGCAGGACGTCGTCAAGCTCGTGCCGGCGGCGATCGGCATCTTCCTCGTCGCGTTTGCGGACGAGATCCTGACGGCGCGCTCTTTCGCCGGCAAGCACAACCAGAGCGTGCGCGCCTCCCAGGAGCTGCTCGCGATGGGCGCCGCCAACGCGGCTGCCGGCATAACCCAGGCCTTCTCCATCGGCGCGAGTGGCTCGCGCACGGCGGTCAACGACGAGATGGGCGCGCGCAGCCAGGTGGCCGGCATCGTCGCCGCCGGCAGCGTGCTTCTGATCCTGCTCTTCCTCACCGAACCGGTGCAGTACCTCCCAAAGGCCGTGCTCGGCGCGGTGATCGTGTCGGCAGCGATCGGCCTCGTCGACCCGAATGCCTGGCGGAGGCTCGCGGCGGTCGACAACGTCGAGGTCGCGATCGCGGGCGTGACGACCGCCTGCGTCGTCGTGTTCGGCGTGCTCGAGGCTCTGGGTGTCGCCGTCGGCCTCTCCGTGATCGACACCGTGCGACGGAGCGCGAGCCCGCACGACGCGGTGCTCGGTTGGGTCGAGCGGCTCGGCCGCTACGCCGACGTCTCGCTCCACCGCTCGGCGACGGAGACACCGGGGGTGGTCGTCTACCGGCTCGACGACCGGCTCTTCTTCGCCAACGCGCGCTACTTCAAGGGACGCGTGCGCGAGGCCGTCCGCGGGGCGCGGACGCCTGTGTCGTGGCTCGTCTTCGACGCAGAGGCAGTCACGCACGCCGACTCGACCGGGCTCGAGGCGCTCGAGGAGCTCACGAAGGATCTCCGGCGTGACGGAATCACACTTGTGGTCGCTCGGCTCAGGACGCGTATGGAGCATCAGTTCAAGCTCTCCGGCGTGACCGATACGATCGGGGCCGACCGCTTCTATCCGACGGTGCAGGCTGCCGTGCAGGGATTCGCCCACTCTGACAGCGCGACGCCGGACTCAGGCTGATGGCGGACCCTTCGTCTGGAACGCAGTGAGGCCATCTCCGCTCCGCCCGACCTCCCCCCGCAGGCCGCGGTCCCGTCAGGAGAGAGGCCGGGCGCAACAGAGATGCGTCTGGCGACGTCGTTCGATGCCTTCCGTCCGCACGCTCGGTGACGAAGCGGGCTCGCAGTTAGGGGTGATACGTCTTCGGACGGTCCTCCTCAGCGACGAGGCGCGTCCCGTCCGCTCTGTCGAGGTCGGTAACGGTTACACCGACGCCAAGAAGATAGCTGGTTTGCTACGCAAGTGCAAGTAACACTTGCGTTATAAGTGCAAGATACCCTTGCTTGATATGGTGGACGCCATGGCACACGACACTGAAGTCAAGTCGGTGCTCCGCGCCTACAAGAAGGCGCTCGATGCTCTTCAGCGGCTCGACAAGGCCCGGCGCGACTTCCGCAGCGCCCTACTGACGGCGCACGAGGCGGGCGCAAATAAGGCGGAGCTCGCCCGTGCTCTCGGCGTCTCGCGTCAGCGCGTGGACGAAGTCCTCACTCGTGCCCGTCACGAGCGTGCAGTAGGCGTCGCGGACGTGACCGACTAGAGCCGGGGGCCGCGGGAGGGCGGGAGTGAGGGCGCAGGGAGACGCCTCACTCCCGGCTGCGGCGTGCGACCCCAGCCGCTCACCATGCTCCCACATCCAAGCGACACCTAGCACTCTCTCGCTGACAGGGAGGAACGGAGGGGCCCGCTTCGGGCCCGTCAGTTCACAGCTACATGGAAGTCCCCTCGATGGAGCTTCTCCGAGGAAGCCCTCATACGCACGTGGGATTCACGCCGCAGGCGCTGCCGATCCCCCTGGGTCGGGCCTAATGACTTTCAGGATCATCCTGAGCGATCTCCGCCACAGCAAGGGACTTGCGCACGATGTAGTAAGTCTCGAAGCGAGCGACAACACTCTCGACCTCGAGAGCCTCGTGACCTGGGACGAGAAAGAACTGCAGGGGGTCGTCCCGCACGGCCTCGTACTGCTCGTCCAAGAGCGTCACGTTCTCGACGCAGAAGCCCGCGCCGCACTCGCACAGGTAGTTCCTGGTCAGCGTATTCGGAGCTTGACCGAGCCCCTGGTGAACCCGCTCGTTCACTTCTCGAAACAGGACTTCGTTCGATGCCAGCCGCTCTTCTCGGCTCATGGCGTCCTCCCTCGGCGCGGAGCTCATGAGTCTAATCCGAGCGAGGCTTCTCCACGATCAAATAGCGCGCAGTGCGATCGACCACTTCCTCGCCGTCCATGCGCGGGTGGCCCGGAAGGATGAAGAAGCGAAGATCATCGGCGTGAACGACGTCGAACTCCGCATGGCTCGCTTGAACCGTGTCCAGACAGGCAGCGTCGGCGCACTCGCAGAGGAAAGGAATCAGCGCCTCTGCATCGCCCTTCCCGTCGACGACGCCCTCGAGACGCTCATTGGCGTGGCGGAAGGCTTCCTGGTTCTCTCTCAGGCGCTCATTGCGGGTAGACATGATCCGCGCCTCTCGCTGAGGGAGGCTGCGGAGGGTCAGCACTTTCGTTCGGGACGCTCTCGAGGAGGGCGTACGCCAGACCGTGGGCAAGGACGCGACCCGTGGCTTCGTGCTGGTGGGCAGGAGCGAGAACGAGCAGGCCGGCGCAGGCACGGACCGCTTCATACTGGTAGGTCGCGAGCTTGACCGTTTCCATGCAATCGAGCGAGCCGCACTCGCACAGATACTCGACGTGTTCGCCCGCTTCTCGTGCCTCTGGTCCGACAATGCAGTGGATGCGCTCGTTCACCTCGCGGAAGAGCTCCTGCGTTCTCTTCTGTCGGTTCATCAGTCCTCCGTTCCTCTATGAACCCGCCGAGAACGGAGACCTCTCAAGCGCCGCGAGCCTGAGCTTGGATGCGGCGGAGGTAGGAAGCGCCAAAGATGGGCGCCCCCGACAGGAAATTCAGTGTACCCCCGAAATCAGGCAATGAACCGACCGCTCATCGGAACGACCTAAATACCCAGTGGAGTACCTCGGGGCAGGCGTTCGTACGCCCGGCCACGCCTCGACGTGGGAGGATAGACCGCTTCCCAGGCCAGTAGAGAGATACGGCCTTATTGGCCAACAGCCCTCGACAACGGCATCCGCTCGCCCCGGAAGTTCCTGGGCTTTACCGACGCCTAACGCCCGAGCAGCCGAGCGACGAAACTAAGACGCTCTGCGAGCGCGCCAGATCGCCCACGCCCGCCGGGCGAGCCATGCAAGCACCAACCAGCGTAGTCGTCTCAAGAGGAGCTTCTGTCGGGATAGGGGTCTTTCACGCTGTCGCCTCCGGTCACGGTGTTCCACTCACCGTTGCCGCAGTGAGGGCAAGGTGGGATGTGACCCTTCGAGCCCATCGAGATTTCGTTGCCACAGCTTGTGCAGCGGTAGGTGCCGGCTGAAACGTCGCTCCCGGCTGGAACCGGATTCGCCATGCCTCCTCCTCCATTCGCCTGAGGCTTAGGCGTGCCCTCTGGGGAGGCTGCGAAACTGGGAGATCAGATTCATGAGCGCCTTTGGCGGCAAACAGGGTGACTGGTCATGGTTAGGGGGACCCTTCGGGGGCACACTCTCGGGTCCATGTGGGAGCCGCAGGACATCGAAGAGGCAGTCGCGGCTCTGACACGCAAGCTCCAGGGTGCGCGGGATCAAGGCGTGAAGGAATCGGCCCCGCTCATTCAGGCTCTCGAAGAAGCCATCATCGACCTCGAGGCAGCGCGGGCGCCTCGCCATCACGACGCCCGAAACCCGACAAAGACCAAGCCTTCTGAGTAAAGACCTTCAGTCGCACCGCGCCTCGCGGATGATTACCCAGAATGGCCTACTTGCTTCTAGCGACGCACCCCGCAAACGAGTCGCAATCGGATTTAGGTTGTGTCTAGGTCTGTGGCGCACGAGAGCCGGGCTCTAGCCTCTGTCCCGGGGGCGAACGTCGAGCGGCTTGCCGCAGTGCCTCTCGACCGAGCCCGGCTCTCCGTTAGGCTGCGCAGGCGAGGGCCATCACCGTCGCGGGGGTGGCCCTCTCTTACACCGATAGATCGAGACGCCTTGCCGCACGAATACCGCGTCTTCATGGTCAACCACTGGGAAGAGGGGGCCTTTCTCCACCTCACCCCCGAGAAGCTTCGGGACGGCACGATCATTGAAGTAGACAGTCCTGGGACGGAGCTTCACCGCCGCCCTGTCACCGTCTACTCCGTCCTCACGCACGCCGTGGATGGAAGGCCAGGGATTGCCTACGAGCGCGGCTCGGCGTTTGACGCCGAAGCAGGGGGTAGGACCGAACTCCCTACGAAAGGAGTTCCAGTGTCTATGCAGGAAACAGGAGAAGAGCGGGAACCCCAGCCACCGCCTGGAACGACACCTGAGCCCGGAGAGATGCCCGAAGAGCCTGGGACAGCACCGGAAGATCCGTCGATGCCCGAGGACCCCGACCGCGATCCCTCGCAGGCCCCGCCTGACGAGTCGGGCAACCCCTAGCCAGCTGGGAGGCTTTGGCGAAAACCCGCCCGGGAGTAGGGTCATTCATTCAGCGGCACCTCCCGTGTCGCGCCCGAGACAAGGCCGTCTCTCTAAAGGCGGCCTTGCTTTTGCTCGGTGGAGGCACGGCCCGACGTTCGGCTAGTTGACGGAGACTGGCTCGACCCGTTAGCTCATCAGTACCGGCCCCGAGCGTGGATGAGAGGCGGTCGGCCCAAGGCTCCGTATATCCGCAGACCGGCTGGCTGGCTCTCCAGACCGGAGCCGTTCCTCTTCGGCCGCCATGGGGAACCCGTCGCTCGGCTACTCGGGCGGAAGAGCCCGGATAGGATCCCGCGACATGTCTCGCCTGGTGTTCTGTGACCTTTGCGACACCAACCTGGGGGTGCTGTTTGAGCGCGACGGGGACGCCGGCGCGCCCACGCTCGATCTCTTGCCACACCACGACTGCTGGCATGTCACGCGTCAAGCACTCGTCGAGGATCTCGAGGCGCTCCACGCAGGGGAGTCGTCGCTTCCGGTTTCGCTCAAGGGCATCCCGGCCCGAGTCAGGCAGCTCTCCCTCTAGCGAGACCCCGCTCGCCTCGCCGCAAACCCTACGCGCCGTCGTCGATCGGCTGCGCTTCGTGGATAACGGGCGGTCAGTCCCTCTCCAGCTCTTTATCTGACCATGTGACAGATCCCCTCGTCGGCCGCATACAACAGACCAGTCCGAGCTGACCGAAGCACGAGAGAGGCGGTTGCGGCCTCCGCCTCTCTCTCGTGAGTAGCAGTGCCCGTGATTTGCGGCTCTTCCGGGCACCCTCTGGCTCCTCGAAGCCTGAAGGATTTCGGGGCTGGATCATCCCTCAAACGGGGGGTTAGCCGACGGACTCTTGACGCGCTCAATTTCCTCATCACAGTGAGAGAAGGCAACTCCGTTGCGGCTACTCCGGAGCGCCGAACGCGGCCTTGTACATCTACGTCGATAGACCCTGCCTCGTCATCGACCTGCAGGAATTCCTGCTGGACGTTGGCTTCATCGCAGTACGACGCCGCGGTGACGGCCTCGACGTTTCCATCCGCGGCTCGCGCGATACGGCCCAAGCCAGGCGGGTCGTGAGGGTGTACCTCACGATCTGGCAAGCGATCCATCCGGGCGTCCAGGCATTCATGGACGAGCACGACGACAGGGTGTCGTCGGCGGCGTAGGGCCCGCTACGAGCCCTCCAGTTAAGTGGACGTGAAACTGCGACTGAGCGACCCAGGAGAACGAGACGCGCTGCGTGCGTTCCTCGAGAAGCGTGAGTGTCAGGTCGAGGAGTTAGCACCCGACTTGCTCCGCATCGGCCTGCCGCATGAGCTTCACGACCAGCAGGCCCAGATGGAAGTGGATCTTTATCTACGCGTCTGGGAGTCGTTGCACGACAGCCGCATCGAGGTCGTTTCCTAGCCGAATCTTCTCTTCAGTCGGCTTCGATTCGAAGTGCCGGCTGGCGTCCACCCAGCAGAGCCAACCCTCTACCACTGCCGGCTCACCCTTCGGACACGGTGTGTCGGCCCCGCAAGCTCCTACGGACCGTCATCGCTCGGCTGCTCGGCCGAAAGCTGTAACCACGCATTAGTTCCGCCGGATTTCTAGCTTTCGCGCCTAATCATGCTGGGCTGCTAGCGGGTGAGCTGCGGAGGAAAGTCACCGTAATGGCGGATCTGAACGACATGATCGCTGGGTGCTTGTTGGGAGACGGCGATCTCCCAGGTGTGCGTTAGGTGACGCCGCTCTGGGGGTGAGCCGGCAGAGAAGTCACGCGCATCCCAACGCTCCATGAAGCGCACGATCGCGTCACCGTCGGGGTCAAGCGTCACGCTCGTCGAACATCTGCCCGGAATCCACGCTTCGGGTGGCCCCAAGTGCAGCACGCACTTCTGGGTGCCGACCGTCTGCGGAAAGACGCGCGGGTCCCAAGTCGCTCCCTCTGACGATTCCATCGCTATCGCAATGTAGTCAGTAGCCCTGAGC
>JAICVP010000093.1 GCA_025935275.1 Thermoleophilia bacterium | reverse complement strand
CGCCGCCGCAGACCTTGCAGCGATCGCCCTCCCGGGGCTCGCGCAAGTCGGCGAAGCGCGGCTCGTAGTCGCGGCCCGCCTCCACGCCCCGCAGATGCCGGCCATCGCGGTTCGCGCCCGCGACGAACTGCCCAGTGCGCAATGTCTCGTCGGCGATCACCTCACCCGAGAAGCCGATGGGCCCGAGAGAGCCCCCGCTCGCTCCGAACGCGGCCTTGATCTCCTCGTCCGTCGCCGGGCGGGACGCGCCTGGAAGAGCGTCGTAGAGCTTCGTCTCGCTGAGCCGGTCGTCGCCGCGCACGAGCGCGAGCACGAGCGTGCCGTCAGGCTTCACGACCGGCATCGCCTTCGAGGTCGCCGACGGGTCGATCCCGAGGAATTCCGCCAGCCCCTCGATGGTCGTCACCCCGGGCGTCTCGATCTCCTGCGTCGCGTCCAGAGCCTCGGGCAGCACAGCCGCTGCGGGAACCGCCTCCGCCACCTCGAGGTCGCCGGCGTAGTCGCCGTTCTCGCAGCGCACCAGCGTGTTCTCGCCGGAGCCCGAGGGCGCCAGGAAGTCGATGCTGAACTTGCCGCCCATGATGCCGCTCTCCGCCTGGACGTCGAAGGTCTCGAGGCTGCAGCGGGCGAAGATCTTCTTGTAGGCCTCGCGGTTCGCCTCGAAGCTCGCGCGCACGCCGTCCTCGTCGCGGTCGAACGAGTAGCCGTCCTTCATGATGAACTCGCGCACCCGCAGGAGGCCGCCGCGAGGGCGCGGCTCGTCGCGATCCTTCGTCTGGAAGTGGTACCAGAGCTGCGGCAGGTCCCTGTAGCTCTGGAGCTCGCGCGCATGGAAGGTGACCGTCTCCTCGTGCGTCAACGGCAGGACGAAGTCGCGGCCGGTCCGGTCCTTGGTGCGGAAGATCTCGGGGATGGCGATGCGGCCCGTCGTTTCCCAGAGCTCCGCAGGCGTCAGAACCGGCATCAACATCTCCTGGCCGCCGATCGCGTCCATCTCCTCGCGGATGATCTGCTCGACCTTGCGGTGCACGCGCCAGCCCAGCGGCGTGAACGACCAGAGTCCCGCCGACACCTGGCGGATGAAGCCGCCGCGCACAAGCAGCTTGTGGCTGACCGCTTCGGCATCGCCCGGGTCCTCCCGGAGCGTCGGGATGAAGAGCTGGGAGGCTCGCATCGCCTCTGCGCTAGGACGGCCGCTGGGCCGCTTCGGCCATCAGGAGCGCCGCGGGCTTCGCCAGCTTGAGGCGCTTCGGGCGCTCCATCCCGCCCTCGATCCACGTGTCGATCTCGTGGAAGAGCTCCTCGACGAGGATGTCCGAGGAGACCTTCTTGAGCACGCGCCCGTGCGCGTAGATGAACCCGGTGTCGCGGCCCCCGGCGATCCCGAAGTCCGCGTCGCCCGCCTCCCCCGGTCCGTTGACCGCGCAGCCCATGACGGCGACCTCAAAAGCCTGCGGATAGCTCTTCAGGCGCTCCTCGACGGCCTCGGCGAGATTCCAGACCCCGACGTTGTCGCGGCCGCAGGACGGGCAGGCGATCATCACGGGCCCGCGCTCGCGCAGGCCGAGCGCCTTGAGGATCTCCCAGGCCACCTTGACCTCCTCGACGGGATCGGCGGTGAGCGAGATCCGGATCGTGTCGCCGATGCCGTCCATGAGGAGGGAGCCGACGCCGATCGCGCTCTTGATCGAGCCCGTCGCAACGGGCCCGGCCTCGGTCACGCCGAGGTGCAGCGGATAGGGAACGCGCTCCGAGAGCATCCGGTAGGCGCGGATCATCGTCGGCACCGAGCTCGATTTCACCGAGATCTTGAAGTCGTAGTAGTCCATGGACTCGAGCAGGCGCACCTGCTCGAGAGCCTCCTCGACGAGCGCCTCGGCGGTGTCCCTCTGCGCCAGCTCGACGAGGTGCTTCGGCAGGGAGCCGGAGTTCGCGCCGATCCGCATCGGAATCCCCTTGGCCTTCGCGGCTTCGACGACGCTCGCGACCTTGTCGGGCCCGCCGATGTTCCCCGGGTTGATCCGCACCGCCGCCACCCCTGCGTCGATCGCCTTCAGGGCCAGAGAGGCGTTGAAATGGATGTCGGCGATGATCGGAACCGGGCTCAGGTAGACGAGCTTCCTGAGTGCGTCCGCGTCCTCTGACTTCGGGACGGCCAGCCGCACGATTTCGCAGCCGGCGGAGGCGAGGTCGGCGATCTGCGCCATGGTGGCGTCGACGTCGTACGTCTTCGTCAGGGTCATCGACTGCACGACGACGGGCGCGCCGCCGCCGATCGCGACGCCGCCCACACGAATCTGGCGCTCGCTCGCCATCTTAGAAAGTCTAACGGCCCTCTTATCCGCCTCTGATGCGGTTCACGTCGTTCGTGAGGCCGATGAAGAAGAGGAAGAGGACGATGACGATCCCGATCATCGAGGCGCGCTCGTACGCGGCGCGCGGGATGGCGCGGCCGCGCACTCCCTCCGCGAGCGAGAAGGCGATGTGCCCGCCGTCGAGCGGCAGGAGCGGCAGGAGGTTCAGGAGCGCGAGCGAGAGCGAGATCAGCGCCAGGATGCCGAGGTATTCGCGGAAGCCGGCCTCGAGAGTCTCGCTGGAGGCCTGCACGATGCCGACCGGGCTCGCCACCTCTTCCCGGCCCTCCCCGGTGACGATCCGGCCCAGCGAGGCGCCGATCGCGCTCGTCGCTTCCCACGTCCTCTGGCCGGCCAGCTTCAGCGCCTCCAGCGGCCCGTAGCTCTCGTAGATGACGCCGAGGGTGAAGCCGAGCCGGTAGGCGCCCTCGATGAGGCGAGGGCGAGCCTGGACGGTGAGCTCCTTCCCTCCGCGCTCGATGGTCAGCGTCACCGGGTCCCCGTTGCTCCCGCGGATCTTCTCCGAGATCTGATCTCCGTCGACGGTCTGGCCGTCGATCGCGACGATGGTGTCGCCGGCACGCACGATCTCGGCTGCTGGCGTGCCGGGATCGACCGTGGCGATCGTGCTGTCGACCTTGGAAGGGACCCCGAGCATGAAGACGATCGCCAGCAGCACGATCGCGAAGACCAGGTTCGTGAGCGGACCCGCGGCGATGACGGTGACCCGTTTCCAGATCGGCGCGCGCCAGTAGGCGTCGTCCGCCAGCGCGTCGTCCGTGTCGCCGAGGCCGCGCTCGGCGGCCTTCCGCGCGGGTTCGCTCAGATCCGAGCGCTCGACCGCGGCTCGCAGATCTTCGAGCCCGGCGCGCGCCTCGGGAAGCTTTCCCTCGTCGAGCGCCGTCGTCACCGGCTCCAGGTGGGCCGCGAGCCAGGGCGCCTCGTCGACCGCGGGGCCGAACTGGCCCTCGAGGTCGGAGCCGGCCGGCTTGTGCATTCCCGGGATCTTCACGTACCCGCCGAGCGGGATTGCGCCGATCCCGTACTCGATGCCCTTGCGCTCCCATTTCACGATCGCGGGCGGGAAGAAGATGTAGAAGCGCCGCGGCCGCATCTTCACGGCGAGGGCAGTGAAGAAGTGGCCCGCCTCGTGGATGAGGATGAGGAAGGCGAGCCCGCCGATGGCGACCAGGATGTTCACGCCGTCAGTGAACCAGTTGCCTGGTCAGCGCCGCCGCAGTCTTGCGCGCTTCGGCGTCGATCGCGACGAGCTCCTCGAGGTCCCGGGCGGCGACGGTGTCCGTCGCGTTCAGCGTCCCCTCGACCACCTCCGGGATGCCGAGGAAGGGCAGACCGCCGTCCAGGAAGGCGGCTACGGCCACCTCGTTCGCGGCGTTCAGGACACACGGGGCTGTCCGGCCCGCCTCCCCCGCCGCACGTGCGAGCGCGAGGCACGGGAACGCTTGCTCATCCGGTGCCGAGAATTCGAGGATCACGCCCGCGGCAAGGTCGAGCGGCTCGATCGGGGTCTCGGCCCGGTCCGGGTACGTGAGCGCGTAGGAGATCGGCACCCGCATGTCGGGGTAGCCGAGGTGCGCGAGGGCCGCGCCGTCGCGGAGGCGGACGAGCGCATGCACTACCGACGTCGGGTGCACGACGACTTCGATGCGCTCGTAGGGAAGGTCGAAGAGGAAGTGCGCCTCGATGAGCTCGAGCCCCTTGTTCATGAGCGTGGCCGAGTCGACGGTGATCTTCGGGCCCATGTTCCAGGTGGGATGCGCGAGCGCCTCCGCAGGGGTGACCCCGGACAGATCGAGCCGGCCTCGCCTGCGAAACGGGCCGCCGGACGCGGTGAGGACGAGGGAGTGAACCGTTTCTGGCGCGCGTCTCTCGAGGAGCTGGAAGGCGGCGGAGTGCTCGGAGTCGACCGGCAGGATCCGCCCTCCCCCCTCCCTCCACGCCGCAGTCGCGAGCTCGCCGCCGGCGACGAGGCTCTCCTTGTTGGCGAGCGCGAGGTCGATCCCGCGCTCGAGCGCCCAGAACGTGGCCGGAAGCCCGGCGAAACCGACGACGGCGTTCAGCACCACGTCCGGCTCCGCTCGCTCCAGGAGCTCCGTGAGGTCGCCGCCGATCTGCGTCAGCGGAGCGAGGCCCTCGATCTCCTGCGAGCCGGAGGCCGCGGCGACGAGCTCGAGCTCCGGATGGGCGCCGATGATCTCGAGCGCCTGACTGCCGATCGACCCGGTCGCTCCCAGGAGCGCGACGCGCTTCATCGCAAAGAGTCTAGGACTGCCCCAGGGCGAGGATCGTGAAATAGGCGGCGGGCGCCGCAAAGAGGAGCGAGTCGATCCGGTCGAGCACGCCGCCGTGGCCCAGCAGGAGCCGCCCGGTGTCCTTCGTCCCGAGGTCCCTCTTCACGAGCGACTCGAAGAGATCGCCCAGCGTCGCCGCGGCCACGATCACGGCGCCGAGCGCGAGCGCGCGCCACGTGTCGTCGAAGATCGCCTCCTTGTAGAGCGCGACGAACGTGGTCAGAACGCCGGCGACGGCGCCGACGACGAAGCCCTCCCACGTCTTTCCCGGCGAGACGACGGGCGACATCTTGTGCCGCCCGGCGACCCGGCCTCCGATGTAGGCGAACGTGTCGGTGACGAACACGGTGAGCAGGAGCGTGATCAGCGCGAGGCGGCCGTAGGTGTCGAGCTCCCGGATGAGGAGCAGGTGCCCCAGGCCGAGCCCGATCCAGGCGGCCCCGAGGATCGTGGCCGCGATCGCAACCGTGGTCGACTGCCTCGTCTCCGAGACCGCGGCGAACACGAAGCTGAGGACGAAGGTCAGCAGGAAGCCGGCGAGCATCCACTCGGCGCCCGAGACCTCCGCGCCGAGGAAGGCCGCGAGCGCCCCGCCGTAGCCGGCGAGGACGAGCGGGCGCAGCGGGCGCGCGAGGCGGTAGAGCTCGTGCAGCGCGATCAGCCCGCCGACGGCCACGAGCGCGAAGAGGAACCAGCCGCCCAGATACGCGCTGCCCAGGACGATCGGAAGGCCGGCCGCCACGATGGCGAGCCGCGAGATCAGGGGGCTCATCGTCCGCCGAAGCGCCGGCGCCGCCCTGCATACTCGGCGAGAGCCTGCCGGAGGTGCCGCTCGCCGAAATCGGGCCAGAGCGTGTCCACGAACACGAGCTCCGTGTAGGCGAGCTGCCAGAGGAGGAAGTTGGAGACCCGCAGCTCCCCCGAGGTGCGGATCAGAAGGTCGGGCTCGGGCATCTCGGGCGCGTAGAGCCGCGAGGCGATGGCGTTCTCGTCGATGTCGCGCGGGTCGACCCCCTCCTCGACCAGCCGGCGCGTGGCCTCGACGATCTCTGCGCGGCCGCCGTAGTCGAACGCGATCCAGAGCTGGAGGCGCTCGTTGTGCGACGTTTCGTCCTCGAGCCGCGCCATGCGCTCCTGGAGCTCCGGATTGGCGCGGTCGCGGCGGCCGATGAAACGCGTTGCCACGCCTTGCTTCGCGAGATCCGGGAGCTCGCGCTCGATCGTCTCGACGAAGATCTCCATGAGCGCGTCCACCTCGTCGGGCGGACGCGACCAGTTCTCGGTCGAGAACGCGAAGACGCAGACGGACTCGACGCCGAGATCGATCGCTGCCTCGACAGTACGGCGGAGGGCCTTCGTCCCCGCGCGGTGGCCCGCCGCGACGGGCAGCTTGCGCCGGCGGGCCCAGCGCCCGTTCCCGTCCATGATGATCGCGATCGAGCGCGCGACGTCAGGGAGCCCCGGCTCCGTGACCGAGCCCAGGCCGGAGAGGGTCCGCAGCCGCGAGAGAACGCTCAGCTCAGACCTCCATGATCTCGGCCTCTTTGCGCTTCAAGAGGTCCTCGATCTTCGCCACGTGCTCGTCGGTGAGCTTCTGGACGCGGTCCTCGGCCCGCCGCTCCTCGTCGTCGCCGACGTCGCCGTTCTTCACGAGCTCCTTCAGGTCGTGCATGACGTCACGGCGCACGTTTCGCACCGCCACGCGCCCTTCCTCGGCGAGGTGCCGGACGACCTTCACGAGCTCCTTGCGCCGCTCCTCGGTCAGCTGCGGGATCGGCAGGCGCACGACCTTGCCGTCGTTCGACGGCGTCAGGCCGAGATCTGACTCGAGGATCGCGCGCTCGATCGCCTTGATCGAGCCCGGGTCGTATGGCTGCACGGTAATCATGCGCGGCTCGGGGACGTTGATGGTCGCGAGCTGCTGCAGTGGGGTCGGCGTGCCGTAGTAGTCGACCTGGATGCGGTCGAGCAGCGCGGCGGACGCGCGGCCCGTCCTCACGGTGTTGAATTCGTGCGCAGCGGCCTCGACCGACTTGTCCATCCGCCGGGTCGCGTCGCTCACGAAGTCGTCGATCATTCCTCCTCCTCCCTTGCCGTGGAGATAATCGTGCCGATTCGCTCGCCGCGCACGACCCGCCCGATGTTGCGCTCGTCGTCGAGCCCGAAGACGTGGATCGGGAGGGAGTTGTCCATGCAAAGCGAGAGAGCGGTCGAGTCCATCACCTTGAGGCCGCGCTCGAGCGCCTCGCGATGCGTGAGCTCGGGGAGAAACGCCGCGTCGGGGTTTTCATCCGGATCCCCGTCGTAGACGCCGTCGACGCCGTTCTTGCCCATGAGGATGGCCTCGGCGCCGATCTCGAGCGCGCGGAGCGCTGCGGCGGTGTCGGTGGTGAAGAACGGGTTGCCCGTGCCGCCCGCGAAGATGACCACGCGCGCCTTCTCCAGATGCCTGATCGCCCGGCGGCGCAGATACGGCTCCGCCACCTGGCTCGCCGTGATCGCCGACAGCACCCGGGTGTGGACGCCGAGCTGCTCGAGCGCGTCCTGAACGGTGAGGCAGTTGAGCAGGGTGGCGAGCATCCCCGCGTAGTCGGCCGTCGCCCGGTCCATGCCCTCGGCTGCGACCTCCATCCCGCGGTAAATGTTTCCCGCGCCGAGGACGATCGCGGTCTCGACACCGAGCTCGTGGACCCCGCGGATCTCACGCGCGATCGCCTCGACCCGCGTCCGGTCGATGCCGTATTCCTGGTCGCCGAGCAGCGCCTCGCCGGAAAGCTTGAGGAGGACGCGCTGGAATGCAGCGGCGCCCTCCTCCGAGGCTGCGACCTCGCTTTCGACCTCTGCGCTCACCCGGCCAGGGCGTAGCGCACGAAGTCGCGCACCTCCGCCCCGTGCTCGGCGAGTGCCTGGCCTACGGTCTGGTCGGGGTTGTGGATCCAGGGCTGGTCGGTGAGGACGCTGTCCGCGAAGAACCCCTTCGCGAGCCGCCCCTCGATCATCTTCGCCTTGACCTCGTCAGGCTTGCCTTCCAGGTCGGGAAGCTTCTCGAGGATCTCGCGCTCTGCGGCGATCTCATCTTCGGGCACCTCGTCTCGCGTGACGAAGCGCGGGTTCGCAAAGGCGATGTGCATGGCGACGAGGCGCGCGAGGTCGGCCGACCCCTGCGCTCGCACGAGGACGCCGATCTTCTGCGCCGGCGGATGCACGTATGAGGCGAGCACCTCGTCGTCCTGCGCCTCGAAGCGCGACGCGCCCACGACCTCGATGTTCTCGCCGATCCTGG
>JAICVP010000144.1 GCA_025935275.1 Thermoleophilia bacterium | reverse complement strand
CGTGAACGAGCTCGACCAGCCGCGCCAGATCCGCCGGATCCGTGTCCGGCAGGACCCCGTGCCCGAGGTTGAAGATGTGCCCGCGGCGGCCCGCGACCGCGTCCAGGATCCGATTCGCCGCCCCCGCGACCCGCTCGAACGGCCCCAGCAGAAGCGCAGGATCCAGGTTGCCTTGGACTCCGCGATCCGCTCCGACGATCTCCCATCCGCCCTCGATCGGGATCCGCCAGTCGAGGCCGATCACGTCGCCGCCCGCCTCCCGCATCGCCGGGAGCAGATGCGTCGTGCCCGTCCCGAAGTGGATCGTCGGCACGTCGACCGCCGCCAGCACCCGGGCCGAATACGGCGCGACGAACTCCTGGTAGTCCTCGGCGGAGAGCGTCCCGACCCACGAGTCGAAGAGTTGGATGACGTCGGCGCCGGCTGCGACCTTCGCGCGCAGGTACGCCGAGAAGGTGTCGGCCAGCCTGTCCATGAGCGCGTGCCACACGTCCGGCTGTCCGTACATGCACCGCTTGGTCTGCACGAACTCCCGCGTCGGCTTGCCTTCGATGAGGTAGCCCGCGACTGTGAATGGCCCGCCGGCGAAGCCGATCACCGCCTTCTCCGCGGAGAGATCGGCGCGCACGAGCCGCACCGCCTCGAGGATGAACGGCACCGCGTCTTCGGGCTCGGGAACGCGGAGGCGCTCGACGTCGGCGCTCGTCCGCACCGGATCGGCGATCACCGGGCCGACGTTTTCGACGAGCTCGACGTCAACCCCCATGCCGATGACCGGCAGCATGATGTCGGCGAACATGACCGCCGCATCGACGTTGTGGGCCCGAACCGGCTGGAGCGTCACCTCGGCGCAAAGCTCGGGCTGGCGGCAGACCGAGAAGAGGTCATGGCGCTTGCGGAGCTCGCGGTACTCGGGCAACGAGCGGCCCGCCTGGCGCATGAACCAGACGGGAGTCCGTTCGACGGCCTCGCGCCGGCATGCGCGTGTGAGGAGCGGCTCGGCCACGTTCCTAGCCTAGCCGGGTGAAGGCCGACTACCCGCCGATGATGAGCGCGAGCTGAGCGCCCTGAAGGTCGCCCTTGCTGATCCCGTCGAGCGGTGTCACGGCCTTGACGCCCATGTCCTCCGCGAGCCGCTGGGCCGCCGGCTTGAATCCGGGCCGGAACATGACCATCGAGCGCGCGAAGTCGGTGCTGGGCGCGTTTCCGGTCGCCGTGACGATGTAGCGCAGCGAGTGCGCCTTGTCCGCGTTCACCGCGGCTGCGCCGGGGATGCCGTTCCCGTTCAGGATCACGACCGAGGTCCTCCCGCGCGGGAGGAGCTTGGGCTCTTCCTTCTTCTGCGACGTCTCGGCCGGCTTCTGCTCGTTCGACGTCTGGGTCTGAGCCGCCTGCGGGACTTCGCGCTTGATAGCTGCGATCGTCGCCGTCTCCGTCTTGTCGGAGAAGGCCTTCGCGCCGAGCACGAAGCCGATGAGGAGGAGGATGAAGAGCTCGACCGCGGCGATTCCCGTCGCGATCATCGCGGCTGCGCGCCAGGGTTGAAGCGGCTCGTACTCGACGGAATGATCGAGGGGATGATCCATCGGGCCGACTAGTTCGCCCCGGTTTCGCCCTCTCCTTCCGCGGTTCGCACGAAATTCCAGGTCGCCTCGAGGCCCGCAGCGAGCGACGTCGCCGGCCGCCAGCCGAGTGCCTCCTCAGCCCTCGAAGGATCGAGAACGCTGCGGGAGAGCTCCCCCAGCCTCGGCGGGTCGAAGACGATCTCGGCCTCGACCCCGCTCGCGCGTTTGCATTCCTCCGCGAGCTCGAGCACGGACGTCTCGATCCCCGTGCCGACGTTGTAGACGCCCTCGGGCCCCGAAGCTGCGGCCAGGGTTGCCGCGACGACATCCGCGACGAAAACGTAGTCCCGCGTCTGCCGGCCGTCTCCGAAGATGTGCAGCTCCCCGCCGTTTGCGATCCGCCCGAAGAAGATCGCCACGACGCCCGCCTCGCCGTGGGGGTCCTGCCTCGGCCCGTAGACGTTGCCGTAACGCAGCGCGACGTGGCCCGCGCCGTACAGCCTGCTCCAGGTGCCCAGGTACTCCTCACCCGCCAGCTTCGAGGTCCCGTAGGGCGCGAGCGGGAGCCGCGGCGAGTCTTCGTCGGCCGGGCCGTCGCACTCGCCGTAGATCGCGCCGCCGGTGGAGGAGAAGACCACCTTCGTCTCCTGCTCGCGCGCCGCCTCGAGGACATTGGCGGTGCCGATCACGTTGACCTCCGCGTCGAAGGCGGGCTCTGCGATGGAGACGCGCACGTCCGCCTGCGCCGCCAGGTGGAAGCACGTCTCCGGCTTGGCCTCCGCGAAGGCGCCGGCGAGGGCATCCGCATCGCGGATGTCGAGCTCGACCAGGCGAGCCCCCTCAGCGACGTTCTCGCGCCGTCCGTTCGCCAGGCTGTCGAGCACCCAGACGTCGTCGCCACGTCCGACGAGCGCGTCCACTACATGCGAGCCGATGAAGCCAGCTCCGCCTGTTACGAGCGCCCGCACAGCGCATTATTCTAGGCCCGCTTCCATGTTCGTAACCTTCGAAGGCGTCGACGGCTCGGGGAAAAGCACGCAGGCGCGGCTCCTGACCGAGCGGCTTCGGGCAGAGGGACGCGAGGTCGTCGACACCCGTGAGCCCGGCGGGACGGAAGCCGGAGAACGGATCCGGGAGCTCCTGCTGCACAGCGAGCGGCTCGCGCCGTGGGCCGAGGCGACGCTCTTCAGCGCGGCCCGCGCGCAGCTCGTCGACGAGGTGATCAGGCCGGCCCTCGCCGAGGGCTCAGACGTGGTGTGCGACCACTACATCGACTCGTCACTGGCCTACCAGGGCATCGCCCGCGGCCTCGGAGTCGAGCGCGTGCTCGAGGTTAACCTCGCCGTCACGAGCAGCCTCCTGCCCGACCGCACCTTTCTCCTCGTCGTCCCGGGCGACGTCGCCGCGCTGCGGCGCGGCACCTCGCCGGACCGCATCGAACGCGAGGGAGACGCGTTCGCCGCCGAGGTCGATCGCGCCTACCGTGAGCTCGCTGAAATCTTCTCCCAGCGCATCGTCGTCCTGGACGGGACGGCCAAGGCCGAAGTTCTCGCCGAGCAGATCCATGGACACCTTCGAGACCTTCCCTGAGCAGGACGAGGCCAAGGGCCTCCTGAGAGCGGCGCTCGCCGACGGCCCGGCGCATGCGTACCTCTTCCACGGCCCGCGCGGTGTGGGGAAGCGGCGGGCCGCTGTCGCCTTCGCCGGCGCGCTGCTCGGCGATCCGGACCGGGTCGGCCGCCGAGCCCACCCCGATCTCTACGTGCTCGAGCCGCTGGGCGACCAGATCCGGATCGACCCGGTCCGCGACCTGCGCCGCGACCTGCACATGCGCCCGTTCGAGGCGGCGCGGCGCGTCTACCTCGTCTTCGGGGCGCACACCATGAACGAGGACGCCGCCGACGCTCTGCTCAAAGATCTCGAAGAGCCCCCCGACTACGCGGTGATCGTGCTCGTGGCCGACGACCTCGGGCCGCTCGCGCCCACGATCCGCTCACGCTGCCAGCACGTGCCGTTCAAGCGCCTCTCGCAACGCGCGGTGAAGGCCTACCTCTCCACGCGCGGGGTCGCGGGCGAGCAGCTCGACGCGCTCGCGCGGCTCGCGGGCGGGAGGCTGGATCGTGCAGACCGGCTCCTGAACGAGGAGGCCGGCCAACGCCGCGCAGTCCTGATCGAGCTCGCGCGCTCCGTCTATCGGGATCCCACGTTCGACCCGGCAACGGCATCGGGGAAGGTGGGCGAGCTCGCGCAGGCGCGTGCGGCCGAAGCACGGGCGGAGGCCGAGGCCGCCTCCACCGGCGAGGAGTCCCAGCGCGAGCTCGAGCAGCGGCTTCGCCGGGCCGCCCGGGGAGCAGAGCGCGAGGAGATCCTCGACGCGCTCGACATTCTCTCCAGCTGGTACCGCGACCTGGTCGTCGCCGCGGCCGGGGCAGAAGGTGCGCTCGTGAACTCCGACCGGCTGGCCGAGCTCGCCGAGGACGGCGTCTCCGAGCGTTCGCTGCCGGCCGAGCGAGCAGCCGAGGCGGTGCGCGAGACGTGGCGGTCGTTCGAATTCCAGGTGCAGACCAGCCTCGCGCTCGAAGGCCTGTTCGTGCAGCTCAGGCGCGAGCTCGCCTCCGCGGCCCCGGCGCGCTAGCGTTTCCCGCATGACAACGGCCGTCGGCGTCGTCTTCTCGCCCGGAGGGAAGGTCTATTCGTTCGATCCGAACGGGCTCGAGCTGGCCTGGAACACGAAGGTCATCTGCCACACCTCGCGCGGCCAGGAGCTCGGGCGGGTCGTGCAGCCGAACTACGAGCTCGAGGCTCCGCCGGCACAGCCGCTGAAGCGCGTCGTTCGCCGCGCGACAAGCGCGGACGAGGAGACCGTGGCCAAGAACCGCGCGGAGGCGAAGCAGGCGATGAAGGTTCTCCGCGAGCTTCTGCGCGGCTCCGATCTCGAGCTGAAGCCCGTCTCCGCAGAGCTCGTCTTCGACGGGTCGCGGATCGTCTTCTCTTATCAGGCCGAGACCCGGCCGGACCTGACCGCCCTGCAGGAGACGCTCCGCGGGCGGCTCGACAGGCGCATCGAGCTCCGCTCAGTCGGGCCGCGGGAGTGCGCCCGCCTGTGCGGCGACCACGGGCTCTGCGGCGACCAGCACTGCTGCCGGAAGTACCCCTCGCACGAGCAGCCGATCACGCTGCGGATGGCCAAGGACCAGGAGCTCCCGATGAGCTCCGGGCGCATCACCGGTCTGTGCGGCAGGCTGCGCTGCTGCCTCGCGTTCGAGCACCCGACGTACAAGAGCTTCCGCGACCGCGCGCCCCGCGTCGGCCGGCGCGTCGACACCCCGCAGGGCGGCGGCGTCGTCACCTCCTACCAGGTTCTCGACGACACCTGCACCGTCGAGCCCGAGGGCGGCGAGGCCTTCGACATCTCGATCGACGAGTGCCGCGAAGTGGCCTGACCCTTTTGGGGGACGACCCCGCCTGAGCCCTCTTCCAGACTGGGAAGATGAGCGCGGCGCCCCAGCTCGCCGAAGAACTCTTCAACGAGCATCACCGCCGGATCTACCTGTATTGCCTGCGCCAGCTCGGCTCTCCCGAGGAGGCGGAGGACGCCGTGCAGGCGACCTACCTGAACGCCTGCCGGAGCCTCAAGGACGGCTTCGAGCCGGAGGCGGCGCAGGCGTGGCTCTTCAAGGTCGCCCACAACGTATGCCTCACGCGCCAGCGCTCCTCGTACCGCCGCGCCCGGGTCGAGCGCCCACACGATTTGCAGGCAGTGCAGGACGTCGTCGCGGCTCCCGAGATCCAGGGCGACGAGCTCTTCGGCCTCGACGAGGCGCTCGCAGACCTTCCCGAGCAGCAGCGACACGCCATTCTGCTGCGAGAGTGGCAGGGCCTCTCGTACCGAGAGGTGGCCGCCGAACTGGGAATGACCCAGGCGGCGGTCGAGACGCTGATCTTCCGCGCGCGCCGCTCTCTCGCCAGCTCACTCGAGCAGCCGGTGCGTGCCCGGCGTCGCCTCATGCACT
>JAICVP010000031.1 GCA_025935275.1 Thermoleophilia bacterium | reverse complement strand
TTGAGGAGGAGTTGCCGGAGGCGCTCGCGGTCGCCGCGGACCGCTGGCAGCGGGTCGCGGATGTGCGTCGCGACCTTCACTTCGTCGTGGCCCAGCTCCACCATCGAAGCGGTCTCGCGTACGATCTCGCCGAGATCGACGTCGCCGAAGACGTAGGTGAAGGTGCCCGCCTCGATTCGCGACGTGTCGAGCACGTCGCCGATGAGGGTCGACAGCCTTCCTGTCTCCTGCTCGATGAGCGCCAGGAAGGACTCGCGCTGGTCGGGGGCGAGCTCGCGCCAGCGCTGGCGAAGCGTCGCCGCGCAGCCGATCACCGACGCCATCGGAGCGCGCAGCTCGTGCGAGACGAGCGAGACGAAGTCGGCC
Organism: Thermoleophilia bacterium; assembly: GCA_025935275.1. Classification (GTDB taxonomy): domain Bacteria; phylum Actinomycetota; class Thermoleophilia; order Gaiellales; family Gaiellaceae; genus DATEOR01. Next base: position 12,483 of record JAICVP010000031.1, on the reverse strand, counting down.
CGGAGCGCGGAGAGGCGGCGGAGCTCCTCGGCCGCATTGCGCTCCGCCGCGTAGCCGCGCATGTTCTGGACCGCGTAGCCGACCTGGCGCGCGAGCATCGTGATGAGGTCGGCCTCGTCGGCGGAGAAGGCATCCGCCTCCGCGCGGGAGACGGAGAGCATCCCGACGAACTGGCCGCCCGGCGCGAGGGGTGCTACGACGCGGGACCGTAGCCCCGCCTGCGCAAGCTCCTTCTCCTCCGGATAGCGCGGATCCGTGTCCATGTTTCCGCGCACGATCGTCTGGGACTCGCGGATCACGTCTTCGAGGACCGACCCCGCGACCGGCCGCGCCGTCCCGCGAGGGTAGAGCTCGCCGGCCTCCCGACCCGAGTTCGCCATCACGACCGCCTCGTCTCCCTCGACGAGCACGATCGCCAGGCGCTCGAACTCGAAGACTCCGCTCAGCTCGCGGAGGAAGCGGTCGAAGGCCTCGTCCTGCTGGAGCGAGGACGCCAGCGCGCGTGAGACCCGGTTGACCGCCTCCAGCTGGTCGGCGCGCCGGCCCAGCCGGTCCCGCAGCTCCTCTGCCTCGGCAGCGCGCGCGTCGGCCACCGAGGCCTCGCGCCGGAGCCGTGCCGCCAGCCAGCCCACGAGGAGCCCCATGAGCATCTCGAGGCCGAGCGGGAAGGTGACCGCGTCCAGGTCGTAGTCGCGGTCGTAGCGGTCGGCGCGCAGCACCTCCCCGTAGGCCAGGAACGGGGCCAGGAGCAGGGGGACGACGAGGCCGCCGGCGATGCCGAAGCGCACGGCGCCCTCCGCGACCGGCAGGAAGAGCGCCTGCCGGATCGGCGTGTCCGGCTCCCAGGCGTAGAAGACGACTACGTAGGCCCCGACGATCGCGATGTCGAAGGCCAGCGCCGTGTAGGCCAGCGCTTTCTGCCCCTGGAGAGAGAGGTCGCGCCGGGCGAGCAGCCAGATCACGCCCGCTCCGAGCGCCAGCGCGCCCGTGACGACCCACGCCCAGCGCTCGTAGCCCGGCGGGTAGCCGCTGCTGAGAAACCCGACCTCGACCAACGCGAAGGGTACGGCGACGAGCCGCACCCAGGAGATCCACCGCTCGATCTGGCGCCGGCGCTCGAGGTCGCGGGTCATCGCAGCCGCTTCAGTGCCCAGTCGGCGTGCTCGCGCAGGAGCTCGTCGTCCCCTTGCGTCCAGCGCTCGACCGCGGGGGCGAGCGAGGCCTCGCCGGAGTTGCCCGCGGCGATCAAGGCGTTGCGGCGCAGATAGCGCGGGTCGTTGCGGGGGAAGTAGAGCCGGTCGTACCGAGCCAGGAGCTCGTCGTCCGCGGCTTCGAGCCAGTCGACCAGGGAAACGACGGGCTCGGCATCGTCGGCGAGTGATGCATCCGCGTGACGCTTCTCCGTGCCGCGGTTCCACGGGCAGACGTCCTGGCAGATGTCGCAGCCGTACACGGACGAGCCCATCTCCTCGCGATACGGGACCGGCACCGCCCCCGGCGCCTGGCTCCAGTAGGACAGGCACTTCGTCGAGTCGAGGACACCGGGGTCGTCGAGGGCTCCCGTCGGGCAGGCGTCGATGCAGCGAGTGCACGAGCCACAGTCGAGGTCTAGCGGCGGGCTGCGCTCGATCTCGGCGGTGGTGACGATCGTCCCGAGGACGACCCAGGATCCGTGCCGGCGGGTGATGAGAAGCGTGTTCTTCCCGTAGAACCCGACCCCTGAGCGCGCGGCGCCCTCCCGGTCGACGTGCTGGTTCTCGTCCACCAGCACCCGGTAGTCGCCGCCGATGCGAGCTCCTAGCTCCTCCAGCTTGGCCCGGAGCTCCGCATAGCGGTCGCTCCACGTGTAGCGCGGCAGGCGGCCCTCGCCAGGCTTCGCCTCCGGGCCGGGCGCGTAGTAGGAGAGCGCCGCGGACACGACCGAGCGGGCTCCGGGCAGGAGCGTTTCGGGATGGCAGCTGACCTCCGGCTGCGCCATGGTGAAGCGCATGCGCGCGAAGAGGCCGCGGGCCCGGCGCTCGCGAATGTGCCGCTCGGTCTCCTCGTAGGGCCCGGCGGGTGCCGCCCCCACGGCGTCGAGCCCGAGCTGCGCGGCCAGGCGACTGAGCTCCGCCTGCTGCATACAAGCGGAAGGTACCAGTGCCCGGAGGTTAGGATCCCGCCGGTGAAGGCAGTGCGCATCCACGAGGACGGGGGCCCCGAGGTCCTGCGCTACGAGGATGCGGACGATCCCGTGGCCGGGCCCGGCGAGGTTCTCATCCGGCTGCGCGCGGCCTCCCTCAACCATCTCGACCTCTGGACCCGCCAGGGTCTCCCCTCCGCGCCCAAGCCCCGGATCCTCGGAGCCGACGGCGCCGGCGTCATCGAGGCGCTCGGCGAGGGAACGGACGGCTTCGCGACTGGCGACGAGGTCGTGATCAACCCGGGCCTCGAGGAGGGCGCGCACATCATCGGCGAGCACACCGACGGCACCCACGCGGAGCTCATCGCCGTGCCCGCCGACTACGTCCATCCACTCCCACACGGGCTCTCCTTCGAGGAGGCGGCCGCCTTCCCCCTGGTCTTCGAGACCGCCTACCGGATGCTCGTGACGCGAGCAGACCTCCAGAAGGACGAATGGGTCCTCGTCTGGGGCGTCGGCGGCGGCGTGGCCTCCGCGGCGCTGGTGATCTCGAAGGCGCTCGGAGCCCGCGTGATCGCCACCTCGTCCGACGACGGCAAGCTCGAGCGGGCGCAGGAGTTCGGCGCCGATGCCGTCGTGAACCACGAGACCGGCGACGTCGCCGCTGCTGTCAAGGAGGCGACAGAGGGCCACGGTGCAGACGTGGTCATCGAGCACGTGGGCGAGGCAACGTGGAAGACCTCGCTGCAGGCCGCAGCCACCGAAGGACGCATCGTCGTCTGCGGGGCGACGAGCGGGCCGAACCCGCCTGCCCAGCTGCACCGGATCTGGTGGAAGCAGCTTTCGATTCTCGGCTCGACGATGGGGACGCGCGCCGACTTCGCCGGCGTCTACGACCTCGTCGCGCGAGGCGCGGCGAAGCCGATCGTGGACCGGGCCTTCCCGCTCAGCGAGGCGGCCGCCGCCCACGAGTACCTCGAGAGCGGCAAGCAGTTCGGGAAAGTCGTCCTGACGATCGGCGAGGACTAGCGGCTAGCCGAAGCCAAGGATGAACTTGGCGTCGTCGGACATCTTCTCCGGCGTCCACGGCGGATCCCAGGTCAGCTCCGACTCCACGTCGTCGACGCCCGGCATCTCCGCGACCGTTTCGGTGATCTGCTGCTCGAGCATTGGCCCGACGGGGCAGCCCATTGACGTGAGCGAGTAGGTGACGTGCACCTTGGAGCCGTCGACGTCGACGTCGTAGAGGAGGCCGAGCTCGACGATGTCCATCCCGAGCTCCGGGTCCTCGACGACCCTCAGCGCCTCGATCACCTCTTCCTTCGTGGGCATGGAGCCAGTCTAGCCGTCGTTACGTACCATCCTGGTACGGGTAAGGACCTGACATGAGCGGGGCGCTCGCAGCCGAACGGGCCGCGGCGACCGAGCTCGACACCGCGGTCGAGCAGCTTGCACCGGCGGACTTCGTGCAAGGTCTGCGGGCTGTCGCCCGCAAGCTGCCCGTGGCTGCAGGGGTCGAGACCGTGGCGATCCGCGTGCGCGACTCCGACGGTGACGGAGATTTTCACCTCGTCGCGAGCGAGGGAATTCCGGCGCACGACCGGCGCAATCCGATCTTTTACGTCCAGAGTCTCGCCCAGGCCCGCGCGCTCTTCGCCCTCAAGAGCCGTCACAGCCTCGCGGGCGTGCTCGGCTTTACATGGCTGGACGGCGACTGGCTGAAGGCCGACGGCGACCCCATCGGGACGATCACCGTCGCCTGCCGCACCGAGCGGCGGCCCACCGAGGAGCAGCGGGATCGGCTGCGCGACTATGCCGAGAGGCTGGGCGGGAGGCTCAAGGAAGCCGACCGCCGCCAGGCCACGCTGCAGGCCCTCGCGCAGACCGCCGCCCGCAAGAGCCTGACGGAAGCCATCGAGGCACCTGCACGGGTCGCGAAGGTCCTCCGGCCGCGGGAGCTCACCATTCTCGCCCTGTACAGCGAGGGGCTGTCCGCGGCCGAGATCGCAGACATCTTCGTGATCTCGCCGCACACGGTGCGCACGCACGTGAAGAACGCCTACCGGCGCCTCGGAATCCACTCCCGCGAGGAAGCGGCCCGCCTGATCCACAACGAACGCGTGCTCGAGCTGGTCTAGCTGAGCAGGCGGACTTCTTCGCGCCGTTCGCGCGCGAAGAAGTGGATTCCGTCCACGAAGCGCACCCAGTTGTGCCGAGTGCACATGACGATGGAGTGTGTCCGCGCGCTGTCGGTGAGGAACCGAACGCCGCGAAGCAGGTCTCCGTTCGTCACGCCGGTGGCCGCGACGACGACCTCCCCCGGAGCAAGCTCGGCGGTTTCGAAGACCTTGTTCACGTCGTCGATGCCGTGCTCGCGGGCGGCCTCGATCTCTCCTCGCGTGGTCGGCCAGAGCTGCGCCTGGAGCTCGCCGCCCAGACAGCGGAGCGCCGCCGCGGAGAGCAGAGCCTGCCGCGAGCCCCCGATGCCGATTGCCAGGTGGTCGTTCGTGCCCCGGATCGCCGCCGTGATGGACGCCGTCACGTCGCCGTCCTGGATGAGCTTGATGCGGGCGCCGGCGGCGCGGATCTCCTCGACGAGGTCGTGATGACGCGGGCGGTCTAGCACGATCGACGTGATGTCGTTCGTGTTCCGGCCGAACGCGTCCGCGATCGCGCGAATGTTGTCCCCCACCGGCAGCCGCAAGTCGATCTTGCCGCGCACGACAGGGCCGACGGCCATCTTGCGCATGTACATCTGGGGCAGGCTCGGGAAGCTGCCCGCGTCCCCGACCGCGATCATCGCCATCGCGCCGTAGTCGCCGCGCGCCACCACGCTACGACCTTCGAGCGGATCGACGGCGAGGTCGACCTCCATGCCGCCGCGCCCGACGCGCGTGCCGATCGAGAGTGCATCCTCGGGGTCTTCGCTTCCGACCACGATGCGCCCGTCGATGGCCAGCTCGTCGAGCCCCTCCCGCATCGCGGTCGAGGCGGCGCGTTCGGCGCCCTCGACGTCGCCGCGGCCGAGCCAGCGCCCGCTCGCGAGCGCGGCCGCCTCCGTCACCGCGGCGAAGGCCTCGCACCCGCAGCGGGTGGCCGTTGCGTTCACGCCGGCTCGAGCTCGCGTTCGATCTGGTCGAGGACGAGGTCGATCACGCGGTCGACGGTCTCCTCCACGCGCGAGTTCTCGATCACGGGCACGCCTGCCTTGCCCGCCTCCCTGACCAGGTACTCCTGGATCCGCCGGATGTCGGGCAGCGCGCGCAGGTACTTCTCGAACGGACGCATTCCCTCGGACGCGGAATCGCGTGTCCAGAAGTGGCTCTCGTGGTCCGCCTCGTCCTCGATGGCGAGCAGCACCTGGCAGACGAGCGCGCCTCCCGGCGGCTTGATCATCCCGGGGACGATGTGAACCCCCTCGAGGGCGAGCGAGTAGCCCTCCTCGAGGGCGCGTCCGAGCACGGCGTGGACGCCGACGAGGACGTTGCGCGTCTGGTCGAGGAAACCGGTCAGATTCGGGTCACGCTTGTCGCCCTCGACCCGTGAGACCGCCTTGCCCGCCTCGAAGCTCGAGTAGTGGATGGAAGGCATGAACTCGGCGGAGAAGAACGCCCGCATCGTCTGGCGAACCACGTCGGTGGACGTGACGCGCGTAATCCCGAGGCGGTGGGCCACCTCGGTCGCCACGGTGGACTTGCCGGTGCCGGTCGCGCCGCCGACGAGGACGAGCAGCGGGAGCTCGAGGCGTCTGAGCGCCTCCAGCCGCGGATGCACCTCCACCGGGAAGAGCGTGGACTCGGGCGGCCGCCGGTCGTTCACGCGCGCGCTCCTTCCAGGGCCTCAGCCAGCTCCAGTACGCGCTCGTCGAGGCTCTCGCCGTCGACGGTGCGGACCTCGTTGTCGCAGAGCACGACCGGCACTCCCCGCTCGGCGGCCGTCTCTGCGACCACGTCGATCGCGGCGGCCTTCAGCTCGACGAGGTAGAGCTCGGCCGAGCGCGCCTCGAGCGACGCAAGGTCGGCGCGAAGCTCCGGGCGGCGCGAGAGGTTCCCCGAGACGTGCACGATCTCCGCGCCGTGCTCGCGGCGGAGATGCTCGCGCAGGCGGGCGTGCGCGCCGCCCGGGGCCGTCGAGAAGTAGGCGACCCGGCGCCCGCTCACGTCGCTGACAGGACGTGGCCTGAAGATCGTCTGCAGGACGGGCACGTCACTGACCTCTGCGATCGCGCGGCGCAGCTTCTGGATGCGATCCTCGTCCGCGAGCGGCTCCTCGCAGCCGGTGAGGACGACGAGGTCGCTGAGCAGAACCCGGTAGGCGCCGAGGTAGCCGATGACGGTGGCCGGGTCCTGCGTGGCCCCGACGACGAGTACGCGCTTGCCGGCCTCCACGGGCGGTATGGCGGCCCCGCTCCCCTCGAAGACGACGAGATCCGGCGAGAGCGAGGCCGCGAGCTCCGCGGCGGCTCCCACGTTGGAGTAAAAGGGTGCACCCGCCAGCCCCCCGCCGGCGCGGCGGCTGCCGATGGTGACGACGCTCGCGAACGCGGCGCCTTCGAGATAGTCGGAGGCGGCGTGACCGCCGGCGCGCGAAAGCGCGAGGAGCTCGTCGATCTCGGGCTCGCGGTCGACGATGACCGGCTCCTGGGGCCCGCCGCGGCCCACCGCGACGACGACGACGAATCGATCGCGCGACAGGAGGCGGGCGACGTGGCCGGCGACCGCGGTCTTCCCCACTCGCTTGCCGGTCCCGATCACCGCGAGGGCCGGTCGGGAGAACGGCTCGAATCGCACCGGGTCGAAGCGGAAATCCGCGCCCACGTAGGGTAAGCCGTGGGCCAGCACCCGGCTCGCGATTCGGAACCGGCGCGGCGGATCGACGACGGGCTCGTCGGACAGGTCGACCACGATCTCCGGCGAGAGGGCTTCGAATGCGTCCTCGAGCGTGTCGAAGACGGGGACGCCGTAGTCCTCACCGCCGCGCAGCTTTTCCGTGCCTCCGAGGAGAACCGCGCCGGCAACGTCGTGCTCCAGCCCTGCGAAGGCGACCCGGACGACGTCGGGATAGTGCTCGCCGTCGATGAGGGCCAGTGCCTTCACTGCTTGCTCGTCACCTCACCCTCGATGCGGCTCGTGTACTTCTCGAACTCGAGCGTGTCCGCGGAGAACTGGATGATGCGCTCCTGGTCGTGGTACGGGTACTTCCGCCACACGTCCACGTGCCTGCCTTCGATCTCGATCAGGTTGTAGCAGGGCCGGGTGTTTCCCCTCAGCCGCAGGGTCGACACCGTGCCCGCGTTGACCACGAAGATGTTCTCCAGACGCCACGCGTACGGAACGTGCTTGTGGCCGGAGAGGACGAGGTTGACGCGCGCCCGCTGCAATGCCTCGAGCGTGTCGCCCGCGTCGTAGACGATGTTGCGCTCGCGCCCGGTCCCCGGCACGGGCAGCAGATGGTGATGGAGAACGAAGATGCGGAAGTCGGCCTCCTCCGAGAACTGCTCCTGGATCCACTGGTAGCGGCTGCGGCCGATGTGGCCGTGGTCGAGGTCCGGCTCGGTGGAGTCGACCGCGACGACCGAGACCCCGTTCATGTGCACCACGGGGTTGCGGTCTCCGAAGAGCTCCTCGAAATGGATGTAGCCGACGTTGCGGGAGTCGTGGTTCCCCGGGACGACGACCAGCTGCCCGCAGTCGAGGCGGTCGAGGTAGGTCTTCGCCTCTGCGTACTCGGGTTTGAACCCGTACGCGGTCAGGTCGCCCGAGCACACGACGATCGCCGGCTCGAGCTCGTTGATCTCCATGATCGCCCGCTCCATGAGATCGGGCACGAAATACGGCGAGCCGCAATGGAGGTCCGAGATGTGCGCGATCCGGAACACGAGCTCCCCTTGTCCTCTCTCCGGCCTATCCGGGTGAGTTCAAAGTGTAATCCGGGGTCGTCCGAAGTGACTGCTACCCTCACTTGCAGATGGCCCAGGAAACGCCTGATTTCCAGGCATATTCGGGAGCGGACCCGCCGCATTTCGCCAACGAGGCCGAGGTTGAATGCGCGCGGATCCTCGACTATCACGGGATCGCCTGGGAATACGAGCCGCACTCGTTCGTCCTCGAGGAGGACGAGAACGGCCGCGTACTCGAGGCCTTCACCCCCGACTTCTACCTCCCGGAACAGGACACGTATCTCGAGGTGACCGTGATGAAGCAGTCGCTCGTCACTCGCAAGCACCGGAAGATCCGCAAGCTTCGCGAACGCCACCCTGAGATCAAGATCAAGCTCTTCACCCGTCGCGACTTCGAGCGCCTCTCGCACAAATACAGACTGAACCTCGCCTCATAGAGCCGGCGGACCCTCGGATCGGGGAGGTGTACCTCTCCCGCATCGAGCTACGCGCCCGCGTCGGCGAGCTCGGTGCCCAGATCGCGGCCGACTACGCGGGCCGCGAGCCCGTGCTGGTCACGATCCTCAAGGGTGCCTTCGTCTTCCTGGCAGACCTCTCGCGGGCGCTGGCCATCCCCCATGCGCTCGATTTCGTCGTGCTCGCAGGCTACGACGGGGCTCTCGGCGGCCGCAGCAAGATCCGGCTCATCAAGGACCTCGACCTGGTCATCGCGGACCGCGACGTCATCCTCGTCGAGAACGTCGTCGACACGGGCCTCACCCTGAACTACCTCGTGAAGACCCTGGAGCTCCGGGAGCCGGCGAGCCTCGCGGCCTGCGCCCTGCTCGACCGGCCGTACCGCCGCCTCGTCGACGATCTCCCGCTCCGATACACCGGCTTCACCGTGCCCGACGAATTCTTCGTCGGTTACGGCTTCGACCTCGACGACCGCTGGCGCGGGCTCCCCGACCTCCGCGTCGTCAACCGGGCCTGACGGCTTGACCGAGCCGGCCCGAGAGCAGGATCCCGAGAAGCGCGAGACGCCGACGCCCGGGGAGCGCGCGGCCTTCCGGCTGCTCCCGCTCATCTTGATCGGCGTCGCGGTCCTCGCCGGCGTGATCCTCTACGCGGTCTTTACGTAGCGGCTACAGGTAGCCGAGTGGGTCGACGGGGCTACCGTTGACGCGCACCTCGAAGTGGAGGTGGCAGCCCGTCGAGTTCCCCGTGGAGCCCACGGCGCCGATCGACTGGCCCTGCGACACCGAGCCGCCGCTCACGTAGATCGCCGACTGGTGGCCGTAGGCGGTCGCGAGGCCGTTCCCGTGGTCAATGACCACGAAGTTGCCGTAGCCGTCCATCCAGCCCGAGTAGATGACGGTGCCGGAGGCGGCCGCATGGATCGGCGTGCCGCACGGGACGCCGATGTCGATGCCCTCGTGCATCCGGCCCCAGCGCCAGCCGAAGCCGCTCGTGATCGGGCCGTTCACCGGCCAGACTAGCCCGGAGGACGATGTCCCGTTCCCGCTGGAGCCGCTCGACTGCTGATGCGCCCTGATCTGGGCGGCGATGGCGGCGCTCGCCGCCTGCATCTTGTCGAGATCCTCCTCGTCCTTCTGCCGCTGCGACCGGACGGAGGCCAGCATGCTGCGCTGGTTCGCGCGTGCTGCGGCGAGAGTGTTCTGGCGGACGACGAGGGCGTCGCGGGCCGCGCGCTGCTTCTCGGTCTCCCGCGCGAGGACCGCCGTCGCTTCGGCCACATCGCGCTTTGTAGCGGCGGTCATCATGCGCGCGAGCCGCATCTGGTTCGACAGCGTCTTCAGGTGATCGGCGAGCTGCTTGTCCGCATCGCCGATCGTCCGGAAGTAGTCCACCTGCTCGATGAGCTCGGACAGGCTGTTCGACTGGAGGAGAACGTCGAGCTCGTCGGTGTCCGTCGTCTCGTAGAGCTGGACGAGCCGCGTCTCCAGCTTCTGCAGCGCGATCTGGTGGTTCCGCCGTAGGAGGTTGTAGCGCTCCGTCTGCTCCTTGTACTTCTCTTGCAGCTTCGCGAGGCGCGCGCGGTGAACGTCGAGGTCGGCCTGCAACGCCGCGACCTTCGCGGACAGAGAAGCGATGTCGCCCTGGAGGGAGGAGATCTGCGACGACGCGCTCGAGATCTCGGTCGTGAGCACGCCTTCCTTGTGCTTCGCACGCGAGATCTCGGCCTGAAGCCCTGCGATCTTGGAGTCGAGGCTCTGCTGCTGCTCCCAAACCGACTGGCCGAGCGCCGAGGGGACGCCGAACGCCACGCCGAGGGCGATGACGAGGGCGAGCAGGGGGAGGCGACGAAGATCGCGCACGGAGTTGAGTTTCGCCGGGCACGCGGACGTCCCTGCGCCGCGTGCTGCAGACGAGCTAGCCGAAGTTGCGTGTTTTACAGGACAAACGCGGTCCGCGCCAAGTGCGAACCGTTAGGACTTCTTGGCCTTGCTCGGAGCTTTCCGGGCCCGTTTCGCCGCTGCCTGCGGGGTCGGAGCCTGCTCCGGCTCGGGGGCCGGCTGGTCCGGAGAGGGCTCGGGAACCTCGGCGGGCTGCGGGGGGTCGCCCTCGTCCGGCGGAGGCCAGGGCTCGGGAATGCGCGCAGGCTCGGGCGGCGACTCCAGTTTCTCCGTCTGCCCGACGCCGGCCTGGGCGCGCTGGACGCGCTCCTCGGTTCTGTCGATCAGCGTTTGGATCTCGGCCTCCTTTGTGGCGATCTGGTCGACGACCTCCTGTACGGCCGCCCTCGAGGACTCGATGCCCGATTCGTCCTCGTAGAACACCGCGTACCCGAACTTCTGCAGCGCCCGGGTGCGCTCGGCCTCGAGGTCGGCGCGCTCGCGCCGGGCTCGGAACAGCTCGATCTGCCCCCGGCTGCGGGCGGTGATGGAGTCCTTGCTCGCCGAGAAACGGGCTCCGAGCCCTCCAAGGGCGTAGCGAGCGGCCCGCCGCTCCTCGGCCCTGGAGGCGAGAAACACGACGAGAGCTGCGAGAAGCGCCACGATCCCCCATGCCCAGACACCTGCGGCAAAGAGGAACACGGCGCCGATGAAGAGCGCGCCCGTGATGATCAGAAAGGGGTCGGGAGGCCAGATGCGCGCCGACGGAGGGTGGATCTCGGTCTGCCCCTCCGCAGCGAGTGCGCGCCCGCATTCGGGGCAAAAGCGGCTGCCCTCGGGCGCAGTGTGGCCGCAGTGAGGGCAATCAGGCACGCGCGTCCACCTTCTCGACGGGTGCCGGACTCTCCGGCATGCGCGGCTCGAGCGCCCTCATCGCCTCGGCGGCCTCGCCCCGAAGCGGCCCGACGGAGGCCTGGTAGTCGGCGTCTGCGATCTTGCCGGTGCGATGGTCAAACTCGAGCTCCTTGAGCGCCGCGAGAGCGCGATCGCGCCGTTCGAGGAGCTGCAGGCGCTCCTGCTCGGCCGGAGTGAGGCCGGCGAGCCTGTCGTCGTCGGCCCCGGGCTCGTCCAGAAACGGGCGCGCCACGAAGGCCACCGCAGCAAGGGCGAGGAGGGCAGCGAGCGCGACCGCAAGGACGTCCATCTCAGGCGCGCGCGAGCGCTCCCTCCTCGGCGAAGCGCCGCGCGAGGCGCCGCTGCTCCCGCGCGTCGGGCCAAAGCGTGATGAGGGCGCCCGCCACGAAGAGAAGCCCCGCGAGCCAGATGAGGTTGACGAGCGGATTGACGAGAACCTTGAGGAAAACCGAGCCGTCGGCGTTGAACTGGTCGGCGATGACAAAGAGGTCTTCCGCCCGCACCCAGTCCGAGCGAATCGCCACCTCGTTCGACGTCTGCTGCTCGGCGAAGTAGCGGTTCTTGCCTGCCAGCACCGTCCCGAGGTCATCCCCGCCTCGCGAAACCGCCAGCCGCGCCCGGAGCTCCTGGGCGTTCGGTCCCCGCTGCTGCTCGCTCCCCAGATAGGTGAGGGTGTAGTCGCCGACCTGGAGGGACTGGCCCTGGGCAAGCTTCCCCTCGCGGGTCGTGCCGAAGCCGCCGATGCCCACCGCTCCGATGAGCAAGAGCACGATCGCCGCGTGGACGACGTAACCGCCGTAGCGCCGGCGGTTCCTGCCGACGAGACTCGTGAAGGCCGAGAGCCAGGAGCCGCCGGAGAGTGCGTGCCGCGCCCGCGTCCCGCGCACGAACTCGAGCACGATCGCAGCGAGCACGAACACGCCGAACGTGTAGCCGACGAGGCCCGGCAGGCTGGATCCCGCGCCCGCGACCAGGAGCAGGATCCCGACGAGGAGTGCGGTCGCGCTTGGCCAGACCAGCGAGCGGCCGACTGCACGGAGCGAGGCACGGCGCCAGGCGATCAGCGGTCCCACTCCCATCAGGAGGACGAGTGGGAGCCCGAACGCGATCGCGAAGAAGTCGTAGTACGGCGCGCCGACCGTCACCGCCACCCCCCGCACCGCCTCCGAGACCAGCGGATAGATCACTCCCCACAGCACGGTGAGCGCGAA
>JAICVP010000327.1 GCA_025935275.1 Thermoleophilia bacterium | reverse complement strand
GGTCGGCCGCGTCCTGCGCCGGCTCTCCATCGACGAGCTGCCGCAGCTCTGGAATGTCCTCCACGGCGAGATGAGCATCGTCGGCCCGCGCCCGACCCTTGCCTACCAGGTCGAGCAGTACACGCCGAGACAGCGCAAGCGGCTCGACGTGAAGCCCGGCCTCACCGGCTGGGCCCAGGTGAACGGCCGCGCCAAGCTCCTCTGGACGGACCGCATCGAGCTCGACCTGTGGTACGTGGAGCACCGCTCTGCCTGGCTCGATCTGAAGATCATCGCGCGGACGCCGCGCGTCCTCTTCAGCGGCACCTACCGCGGCGACACCGGCGGCTGGCGGCAGGGTTGAGCGCGGTCCTCTTCACATGCGCCGGCCAGCGGGTCGACATCGTGACCGCGTTCGGCCGCGCCGGGGCGGAGACCGTCGCCGCCGACCTGAACCCGCTCGCGCCCGCGCTCTACGCCGCCGACCGGCACTTCCTCGCGCCGCGGATCGACGATCCGGGCTACGTCCACGCCCTCGCCGAGGCTGTCAGCCGGTACGGCGTCGAGCTCCTGGTCCCGCTCACCGACCTCGACCTGACCATTCTCGCCGAGCACCGCGGAGAGCTCGGCGCGCTCGTGCTCCTCCCCGGGCCCGAGGTCGCCGAGCGCACGAACGACAAATACGAGACGCACCTCTTCCTGCAGGAGCGCGGCATCGGCTCGCCAGCGGCCTGGCTGCCGGAGGAGGCGCCCTCCAACCTTTCTTTTCCCGTGCTGGTGAAGGCAAGGCGCGGATTCGGGTCGCGCAACATCTTCCGCGCGGAGAACCGCGAGGAGCTCGACTTCTACCTCGAGCGGACGCCGGCGGACTCGTTCGTGCAGGAGGTCTGTCCCGGCGAGGAGTTCTCGATGGACGTGTTCTGCGACCTCGAAGGGCGCTGCCTGAACTCGATCCCGCGCACGATGATCGAGTCCAAGGGCGGCGAGTCCATCAAGGGAATGACGATCGCCGATGACGAGCTCGTCGCCCTCGGGCGCGACGTGAGCGAGGCGATCGGGGTCGTGGGGCCGGCCACGGTGCAGTGCTTCCGGGCGAGCCCGGGTGACTGCAGGGTGACCGACGTGAACCTGCGTTTCGGCGGCGCTTTCCCGCTCCCGCTGGCCGCGGGGAGCGACTACCCGGCTCTCGCCATGGCGCTCGCTCGCGGCGAGCAGCCCGAGCCGCGCGTCGGCGAGTTTCGGGCGGGCGTCGTCATGACACGCTTCTTCTCGGAGACCTTTCTCGTGCGCGGCGAGGACGGCGTGCTCACGCGCTTGTCGCAGTAGGCCTTCGGGCGCCCCCGATACCCTTAGCTCCCGGGTCCGGATGGTTCTTCTCTCACGCTTTCGTCTCGCTGCGGCGCCTGCGCTGCTGGCCGCGTTCGTCTTGGGCGCCTCGGCCTGCTACGGCGAGGGCGACCAGCCGGCCGCCGCGGACACCGCACGTTATGCGGTGACCGAGAGCGCGCCCCCGACACCGCCTCCGCCACCGGCCACCGCCGTGCACGTCGTGGACGGGGACACGGGCAAGCCCGTGCGGAGAGCCCGGGTGGTCGCCCGCGGCGGCGCGGTGCGGGCCACGCCGAAGGGCCTCGCCGCGCTCGGAATTCCTCGGCACCGCTACGAGGTTCGCGTCTCCGCTCCCGGCTACGCGGCGCGGAGCGTGAAGCTCGACTTCCGCAGCCGGCTCTCCCATCGCGTCGAGATCTGGCGCCCCTCGCTGCAGTGGCCGCTTTACGGCGCCAACCCGGCGCGTACCCAGGCGCAGGACGGCATCAAGGTGCGCCCTCCGTTTCGAATCGCGTGGAGGCGGGAGATCGGAGGGTTGATGGAGTTCCCCGCCACGACCTGGGAGGGAGTCGCCTACGTCCACACGATGGGCGGCACGCTGCGCGCGATCTCCATGCAGAACGGACGTGTTCTCTGGAAGCAGGACGTCGGCTCGCTCATGGCCTCCTCACCCGCGATCGACCCCGAGCGCGGAGTGCTCGTCTCGACCTCGATGCAGCCCGGCTACGTGACGGTTCGCTCGCTGGAAACTGGGAAGCTGCGCTGGCGCTACTACACCGGCCTCACCGAGCCGTCGCCCGTGATCCGGGACGGCGTGGCGTACTTCGGCGCGACGAACGGCAACGTGTACGCGCTCGATCTCGACAAGCACAAGCCGC
>JAICVP010000121.1 GCA_025935275.1 Thermoleophilia bacterium | reverse complement strand
TGGTCCTCGGCGCCCTGGATGTCGGTGAGGATGACGTAGTCGTCGCCCTCCTTGACGAGGCCCATGGCGATGCCGCCGACCGGGGCCTTGATCGGCACGCCGGCGTCCATCAACGCGAGCGTCGAGCCGCAGACGGAGCCCATCGAGGACGAGCCGTTCGACTCGAGCGTCTCGGAGACGAGGCGAATCGTGTACGGGAAATCCTCGAGCGGCGGGATCATCGGCTCGAGCGCCCGCTGCGCGAGCGCGCCGTGGCCGATGTCGCGGCGCTTGGGGCCGCGCATGAAGCCCGTCTCCCCGACCGAGTAGGGCGGGAAGTTGTAGTGGTGCATGTAGCGGCGCTCGGACTCGAGCGAGAGGTCGTCGATCCGCTGCCCCTCCTTCGCAGTGCCGAGGGTGAGCAGCGTCATGATCTGCGTCTGGCCGCGGGTGAAGAGGGCCGAGCCGTGGGTGCGGGGGGACACCGTCACCTCGCACTCGATCGGGCGGATCTCCTCGGTGCCGCGCCCGTCCGGACGCCGCTTCTCGACCGCGATCTTCTCACGCACGAGCTGCTTGTAGATCGACTCGGCGGCCTTCTTCACGAACTGCTTCGTGAGGCCGTCCTTGACCGTCGGGGGCTCGCCGTCGACGGTGGCGGGGCCGACCGGGAACGGAAGCTGGACTTCCTCGATGATCCGGTCGAAGAGCAGGTGCCGCTTCGCGGACTTGAGCTGCTTGGAGTCCTGCTCGGCCTCGGTCAGAGCTCGCAGCTCCTCGCCGTACTGCTCGCGGACCGCTTCGACGACCGCGTCGAGCCGCGTCTTCTCGAGCAGCATGTCGAGGCTCGATCGCACCTGCATCTCGCGGACGATGTCGTCCTCGGTCGAGTCCATCGAGAGCGGCGGGGCCAGGTCGGCCGCGATCTCCTCGATGGCTCCGGCGGCTTCCCTGAGGCCTTCGGCGGCGATGCGCTCGCGGATCTTGTCTTCGTGACCGGCGACCTCGGCGTCGACCTCCGGGTCGATCCACTTCGGCTTGCCGACCTCGCGCCGGAGCTCCTCCTGCGCCTCGCAGAGCTTCTTGATCTCGGCGTGCGCGAGCTCGAGCGCCTCGAGGAGCAGCTCCTCGGGCACCTCCTCGGCGCCGGCCTCGACCATCGTCAGGCCTTCTTTCGTGCCGACGACGATGAGATCCATCTTCGACTGCTGCTCGACCTCCGGCAGCGACGGGTTGACGACGAGCTGGTCGTCGATGAGGCCGATCCGTACCGCGCCAACAGGGCCGAGGAACGGAAGCGGCGAGATCATGAGGGCCGCGGAGGCCCCGTTGATCGCCAGGATGTCGTGCGGGGTGACGAGGTCAGCCGAAAGCGTCGTGCAGATGACCTGCACCTCGTTCGTGAAGCCCTTCGGCCAGAGCGGCCGGATCGGGCGGTCGATCATGCGCGCGGTGAGGATCGCCTTCTCGGTCGGGCGCCCCTCGCGCTTGAAGAAGCCGCCGGGGATCTTGCCGGCCGCGTACATCCGCTCCTCCACGTCCACCGTGAGCGGGAAGAAGTCGGCGCCTTCGCGCGCCTCCGTCCGCCCCTGCGCGGTCGCAAGGACCATCGTGTCGCCGGAGCGAACGACCACCGCTCCGTCGGCCTGCTTGGCGAGCTTCCCTGTTTCGAAGCTCATGTCGTCCCGGCCGACGGTGACGTTCACCGTCGACTTACCGGAAACCATGGTGCTCATATGTCTTGCCTCTCTTTCCTCTGGGAGGTGGAGGCGGAGGTTTGAGGCAACCGCTGCACGGGGCTCCCTCAAACTTCCACCGGCTCCTCCCGGCTTCTTTGCGATCTAGCGGCGCAGTCCGAGTTCCTTGATCAGGCTTCGGTAGCCCTCCAGGTCGCGCTTCTGCAGATAGTCGAGCAGCCGCCGTCGGCGTCCGACCAGCTTGAGCAGTCCGCGGCGGGAGTGATGATCCTTCCCGTGAGTACGCAGATGCTCGGTCAGCTCGTCGATCCGGCGCGACAAAAGGGCGATCTGGACCTGGGGCGAACCCGTGTCCGCATCGCTTCGGCCGTGCCCGGCGACGACTTCTCGCTTGGCTTCTTTGGTGAGAGCCATTCGCCGTAGGCTAGCAAACGTGTTTCCGCCTCCAGGGGTTGCAGCGGGCCATCCGGCCACTGCCGAAGCGGGTTTGCGCATTCTCGAGGAGGGCGGAACCGCTGCGGATGCGGCCGTCGCTGCCTCGCTCGCCTCCTGCGTGGCCGAAACGGTGATGACGGGGCTCGCAGGCGGCGGGCACGCGATCTGGTTCGAAGGAGCGACTGGAGAGGCGCGGCTGCTCGATTTCTTCGTCACCGTGCCCCGGCGTCACCCCGATCGCCCCGTGGCGGCGCTCGAGGACATCGGGATCCCGTTCGGGAACGAGATCGTCCACTACCAGGTGGGGATCGCGGCCTGCGCGGTGCCGGGGGTCCCGGCGGGCCTCGGAGAGCTCTGGCGCAGCCACGGAAAGCTCGAGTGGAAGCGGCTCGTCGAGCCCGCGTTGGAGCTCGCGCGGTCCGGGGTCGACATGCCGTACGCCCATGCGGAGTGCCTGGCCATGCTGGCGCCGGTCATGACCCTGCGCGAGGGCGCCCGCATCTACGCACCTGACGGAGAGCTGCTGCGCACCGGCGACCGCCTGGAGCAGCCCGGCCTCGCGAACACGCTCGAGCTCCTGCGGGACGAGGGTGCGCGGACGTTCTACGACGGCACGGTGGCAGAGACACTCGTCGCGCTCATGCACGAACGGGAAGGCCCCGTCTCGCGGGAGGACCTAGAGGCCTATGCGCCCCTCTGGCTCGACCCGGTCGAGACGGAGTACCTCGGCTACCGCGTGCTCACCCGCGGCGGGCTGTCACAGCTCGTCACGACGCTGTCCGCACTGCCCTCTCTCCGCGGGGTGGAGCCTGCCGAGCGCGCGCTCACGCTCGCACGCGTCCTCGAGGCAAGACCTTACAGCGGCCAGGGCGAGCGGATCGGAGACACGACGAACCTCGTCGCGGTCGACTCGGAGGGGAACGCTTGCGTCCTCACGACGAGCCTGGGGCTCGGCTCGGGTGACTTCCTTCCCGGCCTCGACGTGCACCTGAACAGCATGCTCGGCGAGGTCGACCTGCAGGTGCGCCCACTCGAGCCCGGGGCGCGCATGGACAGCATGATGTCCCCCACCCTCGTGCTCGCCGACGACGGGCTCGCGGTTGCGGCCGGTTCTGCCGGCGGCACGCGCCTGCGGCCGGCTCTCGTCCAGGTGCTGAGCGGAATTCTCGACGAGGGCCTCGATCCCCAGGACGCCGTCGACCGTCCGCGGCTCCACTCCGCCGGTGAGATCGTGCGGGTCGAGCCGGGTTTCGAAGAGGAGGCGCTCGCGGCGCTCGAGGAAGCGGGCTATGACGTCAGGCGCTTCGACGCCCTCCATCACTACTTTGGCGGCGTCAGCCTGCTTACCAGAACCGGCGGAGCGGCAGATCCGCGAAGGAGCGGGAGAGCCCTGACCCTTCCATGAGCTCGTCGTCTTCGTCGGCGTCGGCAGGCACCCAGCCGACGTAGCCGCAGCGCGGGCAGCCGGGGTTCGACTCAGCCGTTCCCAGGGAGCTGGGCTTCGGATAGGCCGTCCCGCACGCAAGGCAACGGACCGAGGAGACGAGATGAAGCCAGTTCATTACCTAGAGAGATGCCGAGAACCCGTAAAAACTTGCGCTAACCGGGACGAATCGCACTACGCGTCGCCTCGACGTCGATGGCGATCTGGCGCACGAGATCCTCTTCGCTCTCGAACGCGCGCTCGTCGCGAAGCCGCTCCCAGAGCTCGATTCTGAGCTCCTTCCCGTACAGATCGCCCCCGAAGTCGAGCAGAAACGCCTCGATCCGCCGCTCGCTGCCACCGTAGTGCGGGTTGACGCCGATCGAGATCGCCGCGCGCCCACCCAGGGCAGCCCCCGCGTAGATGCCATAGGCCGGCACGAGCAGGTGAGGGTCGACGGCGAGGTTCGCCGTCGGGAACCCTAGAGTCCCTCCGCGCTGGTCGCCGGAGACGACCGTCCCTTCGAGCTCGTGCGGCCGCCCGAGCAGCGCCGCCGCTTCGTCCATCCGGCCTGCTGCCAGGAGCTCCCGGATCCGGCTCGACGACACGCCTTCGACGAGCGGCACGTCGACCACCTCGAGACCGAGGCGGCGCAGGAGCTCGACGTCTCCCTTGCGCCCGCGCCCGAAGCGAAACGTCTCGGCCGCGACGACGGCCTGCGTTCCGATGGGCTCGAGGACGCGCGCGACGAACTCCTCCGCCTCGAGCCCGCTCAGCTCCTCCGTGAACTCGAGGACGAGGACATCGTCCGGGCCTGCCTCTTCGAGCAGCTCGACCCGGCGGGGCAGCGTCGTCAGGAGCTGCACGTCGTAGCCGAGGACGAGGCGCGGATGCGGGTCGAAGGTGACCACCGTCGAGCGAAGCCCGGCGGATTTCGCCGTCTCGATCGCGGCCCGGTGGCCCCGGTGGACGCCGTCGAAGGTGCCGATCGCGACCGCGCGCGGGACGGTCTCGAGGTCGGAAGGCGTGCGGACGACCGTCACGCGGGCTCCTCCTCCGGGAGCTCGAGAAGCTTCGGCACCGGAGAGGGGACCAGCCACAGGACGCCGAGGACTCCGGCCGCCGCCGCGAACCAGAGGGTCGGCCGCAGTCCGAAGGCCGCGCCGAGCGCGCCACCCGCGAGCGCTCCCAGGGGCCTGACGCCGTAGTTGACGAAGCGCAGAGCGCCCGTCGACCGCGAGCGCAGCCGGTGCGGGGTGAGTGCCGTGATGATCGCGCCCGCGCTGATGTCCAGGATCATGACGCCAAGCCCAGAGAGAAACTCGGCGGTGAAGAGCATCGCGAGCACGACCGGCTTGGGCCCGCCCGCCAGGGGGATGAGCAGGAGCGGCGCCGGGAAGAGCACCATCCCGAACACGAAGATCGGGCCGATGCCGAAGCGGCGGCCCATCCGCCCTGCGACCGCGGCCCCCAGCAGGCCGCCGATCGCGCCCGCACCGAGAACGATCCCGAGCGTGCCCGAGCGGACGTGCAACTCCCGGGTCGCGTAGAGGATGAAGAGCGCCGCGAAGACGAAGTTGAAGAAGTTGAGCGTCGCCACGGACGCGAGCAGCGGGCGGAGGATGTCGTGGCGGAAGATGAAGCGAAATCCTTCCCTCACCTGGGCCCACATCCCGCCCTCTGCGGGCTCGAGCGGAGGCTCCTGCGCCCGGATCCGGCCGAGGAAGAGCGCCGAGCCGATGAACGAGAAGGCATCCAGGAGCAGCGCAGCGGGGGCGCTCAGGATCTGGACGAGGATGCCGCCCACGCTCGGGCCGGCCACGTAGGAGAACGCGCGGCTTCCGTTCAGGAGCGAGTTCGCCTCGACGTAGTCCTCCCGTTTGGTCACCGAGACGTAGAGCGTCATGTGCGAGATGTCGAAGATCACCGCAAAGGTTCCGGTGAGGAACGCGACGGCATACAGCTGCCCGAAGCTCAACGCATCCAGCGCGTAGGCGACCGGGACGCTCGCCAGAAGCCCGGCGCGAGCCACATCCGAGGCGATCATGAGCCAGCGCCTCCGCTCCACGCGCTCGAGCCAGGCTCCCGCCGGGATCGAGAACAGGAGGTGCGGGAGGAGCGCGGCCGCCGTCAGGTAGCCCATCTCGGCAGCGTTCGCGTGGAGGACGAGGACCGCCGCGAGCGGCAGGGCGATCAGGGTGACCTGATCGCCGAAGAGCGACACGGTCTCGCCGAGCCAGAGATTCCGGAAATCCGCCCCTCTGAGGAGTCTCATGCGGGGGGAAGCACCGTCTCCGGTCGAATCGTTCCACCCTGTGCCTGGCCGACCGCGACGAGGGCTTCTCCGGCCCAGAGCGCGACCGGGCCCTCACCCTCCCCGGGGATCGCGCGACCTGCGCGGACGTCCTCGACCTCCGAGGCCGACAGCTCTCGTTCCGGGAGGTGCACGAGTGCAGCGAGCGGCGGCAGCACCCGCTCCTCGTCCGCGTCCTCGAGGCGGAAAGGGCCGACCTGGGTTCGCCTGATCGTGCGGCAGTGGCCCCCGAGGTGGTCGGCGATCGCGCGGATGTACGTGCCGCTCGAGACCCTGAGGTCGAGGGAGACGAGCGGCGGCCCGTAGCGGAGGACGCGGAGCTCGTGGATGATCGAGCGGCGCATGGGCATCTCGACCGCGACGCCGCGCCGCTGCAGCGTGTAAGCGCGCTGCCCGCCGATCTTGACGGCCGAAGCCTGCGGAACACGAAGCTCGATCTCGCCCTCGACCGCCTCGATCTCCTCGAGGGAAGCAATTGCAGTCTCCTCGACGACCTCCCCCTCCCCGTCCCCGGTCGAGGTACGAAGGCCGAGGCGGATCTCGGTCTCGTAGCGCTTGTCGAGCCCGACGAGGTACCGGGCGAGGCGGGTCGCAGGCCCGAGGAGGACGAGCAGGAGGCCGCTGGCGCGCGGGTCGAGCGTGCCTGCATGGCCTGCCTTGACGCCATAGTGCGAGCGCAGGCGCTTCACCACGGCGAACGACGACGGGCCGGCCGGCTTGTCGA
>JAICVP010000151.1 GCA_025935275.1 Thermoleophilia bacterium | reverse complement strand
TGCGTCGCATCCGCGGTCCGTAGGTGTTGAAGATGCGTGCGATGCAGGTGTCGACTCCCTGCTGGCGGTGGTAGGCCATCGTGAGCGCTTCGGCGTAGCGCTTCGCCTCGTCGTAGACCCCGCGCGGGCCGATCGGGTTCACGTGGCCCCAGTAGGTCTCGGGCTGCGGGTGCACCTGCGGGTCGCCGTAGACCTCGCTGGTCGAGGCGATGAGAAAGCGGGAGCGCTTGAACTTCGCCAGGCCGAGCATGTTGTGCGTCCCGTAGGAGCCGACCTTGAGCGTGTGCAGCGGCAGGCGCAGGTAGTCGATCGGACTGGCCGGGCTCGCGAGGTGGAAGACGTAGTCGACGCGCTCCTCGACGAAGAACGGCTCGGTGACGTCGTGGTTGACGAAGAGGAAGTCCTCGCCGTTGTTCAGGTGCTCGATGTTCTGCAGCGACCCGGTGTCGAGGTTGTCGACGCAGATGACGTGGTGGCCCTTCTCCAAGAGGTAGTCGCAGAGATGCGACCCGAGAAAGCCGGCCCCGCCGGAAACGAGCGCAGTGCTCACCATTCCCATGTTAGTTCGGCCGTTCGCACTTCGTCCTTGACAGCGTAGTAAGTGAGTAGTAACTTACGACCCGTGGTAACGGAGACCCAGACCCGAAAGAGCGCAGACGTGCGCCGCGAGGAGATCATCGAGGCGGCCCGCGTCGAGTTCGCGATCGGCGGCCTGCACGGCACGTCCACCGAGGACATCGCCCGCCGCGCCGGCGTCTCGCAGCCGTACGTCTTCCGCCTCTTCGGCACGAAGAAGGAGCTCTTCCTCGAGACGGTCCGCCGCGGCTTCCGCGAGGTGCTCGCCGTCTTCCAGGAGGCGGCCGCGCGCGATCCCGAGGACGACGTCTTCCTCTCCATGGGCCACGCCTACGGCGACGTGCGGCGCGATCGCTCGACGCTCATGTTCCAGATGCAGGCCTACGCAGCGTGTGAGGACGCGGACGTGCGCAAGGTCGTGCGCGAGGAATTCGCAGCGATCTACAAGTTCGTCGAGAGCGTCTCGGGCGGCGACTCCGAGAAGGTGCAGGAGTTCTTCAAGACAGGGATGCTGATCAACGTGGCAGCCGCGATGGACCTGGCCGCGCTCGACCTGCCGTGGGCGCAGAACTTCCTCAAGGGCTGCATGCAGGAGGCGCCCTAGAGGCGCGTGTTTTTTTCGACTCGTTGTGAGTGACTACTTACTACTTTGGAGGTAGGTGAGATGAGCGCAAGGACAACCACCATCTGGACTTTCGTGATCACGTCGATCGCGCTGTTCATGGTCACGCTCGACAACCTCGTCGTCACGATGGCGCTGCCGAGCATCCGTCTCGACCTCGGGGCTTCGATCGAAGACCTCGAATGGACGGTCAATGCCTACACGCTGACCTTCGCCGTGCTGCTCCTCACCGGAGCCGCGCTCGGCGACCGCTTCGGCCGGCGGCGGCTCTTCGTGATCGGGCTCGGGATCTTCACCCTTGCCTCGGCGGCGGCGGCGCTCGCCCCGAACGTCGAGACGCTGATCGCGGCTCGCGCGGTGCAAGGGCTGGGCGGCGCGATTGTCACCCCGCTGACGCTGACGATCCTCTCCGCCGCGGTGCCGCCCGCGAAGCGCGGGCTCGCGCTGGGCGCCTGGGGCGGCATCGGCGGTCTCGGCGTCGCGCTGGGCCCGGTGATCGGCGGCGCGGTCGTCGAAGGGCTTTCGTGGCAGTGGATCTTCTGGCTCAACGTGCCGATCGGTCTCGTGCTCGTGCCGCTGGCCTGGAACCGCCTGAAGGAGTCCTACGGCCCCGACTCGCGGCTCGACCTGCCCGGCCTCGGCCTGGCGAGCATCGGGCTCTTCGGCATCGTGCTCGGGCTCGTCCGCGGCAACGCGGTCGGCTGGGGCAGCTTCGAGATCCTCGGGTCGATCACCCTGGGGCTGGCCTTCCTCGCGGCGTTCGTTCTCTGGGAGCTCCGCACCGAGTCCCCGATGCTGCCGATGCGCTTCTTCCGGAACAGGACGTTCGCGGCAACGAACGTCGCATCCCTCTTCATGTTCTTCGGGATGTTCGGCTCGATCTTCCTGCTCGCTCAGTTCCTGCAGACCGTGCAGGGGTACTCGCCCCTCGACGCCGGCATCAGGACGCTGCCGTGGACGGCGATGCCGATCTTCATCGCGCCGCTGGCCGGCGCGCTCTCCGACCGGATCGGCGGGCGGCCGCTCATGGCGACGGGCCTCGGGATGCAGGCCGTCGGCCTGGCGTGGCTCGCGTCGATCACCAGCCCGACGGTGGCGTACTCGAGCCTCGTGCCCGCGTTCGTGATCTCGGGAATCGGGATGGCGCTCTTCTTCGCGCCGGTGGCCAACGTCGTCCTCTCCAGCGTCAGGCGCGAGGAAGAGGGCAAGGCGTCGGGCGCGAACAACGCCATCCGCGAGCTCGGCGGCGTCTTCGGGGTCGCCGTCCTCGCCTCGATCTTCTCTCAGTACGGCGGCTACGAGTCGCCCGCGACCTACGTGGACGGCCTCACGCCCGCGCTCTGGGTCGGCGCGGCCATCGTCGGAGCGGGAGCGATCGCGGCCCTCTTCGTCCCGCGGAAGAAGCGGGAGGCCGAAGCGGTCGCGGCCGAGCCCGAACTGGCCTTCGAGCAGGCTGCGTAGCGCTGAAATGAGCGGCGGCGCCCGAGGTAGTAGGCGCCGCCGCTTTCGGCTACGTTGGGCGTATGCGGTGTCTTGTGGCTGCGGCCGCGATCGCGGCGGCGCTTGGCGGAGCCGGTGTCGCGCAGGCGGGCACGCTCTCCCGGATCGACGCCTTCACCCTTCGCTACGACGCCGACCCCGGGGAGACGAACAGGATCTTCGTGTCGACCGATTCCACCGGAGTGCGCGTGATCGACACCGGGGCGACCGTGACCGCCGGCGCGGGTTGCACGGCGCCGGCTCCGAACGAAGGGTTCTGCGCGGCCACGGTCAAGAAGCAAGCAAACCTCTGGCTGCGGATCGCCGCCGGCGACCAGGGCGACTACGTCAACGTGCTCCCCGGCACGCTCGGCTCAGTCGACATCGACGGCGAGGCGGGCGACGACGAGCTCATCGCGGGCGGCGCGATCTACAACAACTTCGTCGACGGCGGCGCGGGCGCCGACACGTTCGAGGGCGCTGTGACCGTCGACTACCACACGCGGACGAATCCACTCACCGTGACGATCGGCGACGACCTCGCGAACGACGGCGAGGCGGGCGAAGGGGACAACGTCTCGAGCGAGGCGATCGGGGTGGACGGCGGACAGGGCAACGACACAATGACGGTTCTAGACTCAGCGGCCGTACAGCAAAGAACGAGGCTGGAAGGCGGGGATGGTGCCGACCACCTGTCCATCCTCCGCCACACCGAGGCCGGCTGGATCTTCGGCGGAGCAGGCCCCGACGTCATCCACATCGAGGCGCTGCACGGGCTCGTCCATGCCGCCAACGGCGACGACATCATCTTCGGGGGTGATCGCGGTGAGGCGCTCTGGGGGGAAGGCGGCGACGACACACTGCGCGGATTTGGCGGAAGGGATTCCCTCTTCGGCAGTGGGGGCGCCGACGAATTGCTCCCCGGAGCCGGCAAGGACAGCGCCTCCGGCGGTCAGGGACCGGACACGATCTTCGCTCGGGACGGCCAGCGAGACGTGGTCGACGGCGGCCGAGGCAAGGACGACCGCGCCCGGGTCGATGTTGGACTCGATCGCGTTGTCAGCATAGAGACGCTCTTCTGATGCGTCTGCTCTGCGCAAACATCGAAAGGCCGTTCTAGCGCGTGAGCTTGCGCTCGGCGAGAGCGCTGTAGGCGGCGTCGACCTGGTCGGTCGCCTCCTGCGTCTCGAGCCAGGCGAGGAGGTCGCGCATGCCCTCCTCGAAGGCGATCTCGGCCTGGAAGCCCAGGAGCTCCTCGGCAAGCCGCGTGTCCGCGTAGCAGTGCCGAATGTCGCCGGCCCGGAATTCGCCGAGGATCCGCGGCTCGAGCTCGACACCGAGGCCCTTGGCGAGCGCGGCGGCAACGTCGAGCACGGAGGTCGGCTTGCCGGTGCCGACGTTGAGCGCGCGGCCGTCAGCCGTGTCGCTCCCGAGCGCCATCGAGCAGGCCCGCGTGATGTCGCGCACGTCGATGAAGTCGCGCGTCTGGTGCCCGTCCTCGAAGACGAGCGGCTGCGCGCCGCTCATCAGGCGTGACGCGAAGATCGCGGCGACGCCCGTGTACGGGTTCGAGAGCGCCTGGCGCGCGCCGTAGACGTTGAAGAAGCGGAGGGCGACGGCCGGGATCCCGTAGGCGGCGCCTACGGCCAGCGTCAGCTCCTCGTGGTCGCGCTTGCCGACGGCGTAGACCGAGGTCGGCCGCAGCGGCTTGTCCTCCGAGGTGGGTTCCGGGACGAGCGGCGTGCCGTCCTCGGCGAGCACGTCCCATTCGCGCCGGGCGAGCTGCGCCTCGGGCCGCAGTCCGGGCGCGAGGCCGTGCTCCCCGGTGTTCGGGTTGGCGTGCTGGCCCTCGCCGTAGATCGACATGGACGACGCGACGAGCAGCTTCTGGATCCGGTCGCGGCGCGCGACCGCCTCCTCGAGGACGACTGCGCAGCCGAGCGAGTTGATCGACGTGTACCGCTCGATCTCGTACATGGACTGCCCCACTCCCACCGCGGCGGCGAAGTGCACGACCGCGTCGACGTCGTCCATCGCCTTGCCGAGCGCGGGGCGGTCGCGGACGTCGGCGACGATGAGCTCGATTGCGGGATCGAGGTAGTCGGGCCGTTCGCCGCCTGCGTGCACCTGCGGGTCGAGGTCGTCCAGCGCGCGCACCTCGTGCCCCTCGGCCAGGAGCCGGTCGGCGAGGTGCGAGCCGATGAAGCCGGCTCCTCCGGTGATGAGGACGCGCATTCCGCGAACGCTATCGGCGCTTTCGGACTCCGGCCTGAAGCCGGAGGTGCAGCGGCTCGACGACCGCTGCGGGCGCGAACGCCTCGACGGCCCGGCGGTAGGCGGCCTGGCGGAGGCTCCACACGCGCTCGCGGTCGGCGATGAGCCAGCGGAGCGCGTCGGCGACGGCCTGCGGGTCTCCCGGCTCGACGAAGCGCGCCGCATCGCCGAGCGCTTCCCGCTGGGAGACGGAGTCGGACGTGACGATGGCACAGCCGGCCGCCGCGCCCTGGAAGACCTTGTTGGGGATCACGCGCATGCCCTTCGCGCCCGGGCTGAAGATCCCCAGGCAGATGTCGTGCTCGAAGACGAGCGCCGGCAGCTCGTCCCGCTCGACCCAG
>JAICVP010000250.1 GCA_025935275.1 Thermoleophilia bacterium | reverse complement strand
GGCCGGCATGGAAGGGCGCGCGCTCGTCGCCGGGGTGTCGACCGACACGCCGTACACGGTGGGGCGCGGAGCGGTGTCGGTCGGCGTGGTCGACTACGGGTGCAAGCGCTCGATCGTCGAGCGTGCCGTGGCCGCGGGCGCGCAGGTGACGGTCTATCCGCACTCCACGGATGCGGGGACGCTCCTCGCTGCCCGCCACGACGGAATCGTCCTCTCGAACGGGCCGGGCGACCCGGCGGCTCTCCCGGCAGAAGCGGCCGTCGTCTCCGAGCTCATCGGGCGCGTCCCGCTCCTCGGCATCTGCCTCGGCCACCAGCTGCTCGCCCTGGCCGCGGGGTTCGAGACCTTCAAGCTCCCGTTCGGCCACCGCGGCGGGAACCACCCTGTGCTGGACCTGCGCGCGAATCGCGTGCTCGTCACGAGTCAGAACCACGGCTTCGCGGTCAAGGGCGACCGGCCCGAGGTCGCGCACATCTCGCTCTACGACGGAACGGTGGAGGGGCTGGCGCTCCCTGGCGAGCGCGCCCGCTCGCTGCAGTTCCACCCCGAGGCCGGGCCGGGGCCGCACGACGCCCGCTACCTCATCGAGTCGTGGGTGGAGGAGGTGCGCGTTGCCGAAGCGGCGTGACCTCCGCTCGATCTGCGTGATCGGCTCCGGGCCAATCGTCATCGGGCAGGCTTGCGAGTTCGACTACGCCGGGAGCCAGGCGCTCAAGGTGCTCCGGGCGGAGGGCTTCCGGACGATCGTGGTCAACTCGAACCCGGCAACGATCATGACCGACCCCGGCTTCGCCGACCGGACCTACGTCGAGCCCCTCGACCTCGACTCGGTCGCCGCAGTGCTGCGGCGCGAGCGGCCCGACGCGCTCTTGCCGACGCTCGGCGGCCAGACCGCGCTCAACCTCGCCAGTGACCTGTCGGCCGCCGGAATCCTCGACGAGCTCGGCGTCGAGCTCATCGGCGCAGGGTTCGAGGCGATCCGCCGGGCCGAGGACCGCGAGCTCTTTCGCGAGACCGTGCGCGGCGTCGGGCTCAAGGTGCCGGAGTCCGTGATCGTGACGGAGGCCGCGGACCTTCCGATCGAGCTCCACTTCCCGGCCATCCTTCGCCCGGCCTTCACCCTCGGCGGGCACGGCGGCGGGATCGCGCACGACCGCGAGGGGCTCGAGGCGCAGCTCGAACGGGGCCTGCGCGAGAGCCCGGTCGGCCAGGTGCTGGTGGAGGAGTCGCTCATCGGCTGGGACGAGTTCGAGCTCGAGGTCATGCGCGATGCCAACGACAACGTCGTGATCGTCTGCTCGATCGAGAACCTCGACCCGATGGGCGTGCACACCGGCGACTCCGTGACGGTCGCGCCGCAGATGACGCTCTCGGACGAGGCTTACCAGGAGCTCCGCAACGCGGCTGCGGCGGTGATTCGCGCAGTCGGCGTCGAGACGGGCGGCTCCAACATCCAGTTCGCGCGCGAGCGCGAGACCGGCGAGCTGCGCGTGATCGAGATGAACCCCCGCGTGTCCCGTTCCTCCGCGCTGGCCAGCAAGGCGACCGGCTACCCGATCGCCAAGGTCGCGGCCAAGCTCGCCGTCGGTTACACGCTCGACGAGATCCCCAACGACCTCACGGGAACGACGCCTGCGAGCTTCGAGCCGACACTCGACTACGTCGTCGTCAAGTTCCCGCGCTTCGCGTTCGAGAAGTTCCCGGGCGCCGACGAGACTCTCGGCACGCAGATGAAGTCCGTGGGCGAGGCCATGGGGATCGGGCGGACCTTCACGGAGGCGTTCCTGAAGGCGATGCGCTCGCGCGAGCTGGACGCCGGCGCGGCAACTCCGTGGTCCTCGCTCGACGCGCTCCCCGACGGCGTCCATCCCTGGTTCCTCGCCGAGCTCGAGGGCGCCCGCGCGGGACTCGAAGCCGTGCGCTCGCTTCCCGATCTCGTTGCCGACGACTGGACGAGGCTGAAGGCGCTCGGGTGGTCGGACCGCGACATCGCTCTGCAGTGCGACGCAACCGAGGAGGCGGCTCGCGCGGCTCGGGTCGGCTGGGGGGTGCGCCCGGCCTACCGCCGCGTCGATTCCTGCGCGGCCGAGGTCGAGGCGCGCTCCAACTACCTCTACTCGACATGGGGTGAGGAGGACGAGGCCCGCCCCGCCGGCAGGTCGGTCGTGATCCTCGGGTCCGGCCCGAATCGGATCGGGCAAGGAATCGAGTTCGACTACTGCTGCGTCCACGCGGCGAAGGCCTTCCGCACGCTGGGGCTCGAGGCGGTCATGGTCAACTGCAACCCTGAGACCGTCTCGACGGACTACGACACTTCGGACCGCCTCTACTTCGAGCCGCTCGGCGAGGAGGAGGTGCTCGAGATCTGCGCTCGCGAGCAGCCGCTCGGGGTGGTCGTCCAGTTCGGCGGGCAGACGCCATTGAAGCTCGCGCGAGCTCTCGAGGATGCCGGTCATGCAATCCTCGGCACACCCTTCGGCGCTGTCGACCTCGCCGAGGACCGCGAGCGCTTCGCGGCCCTGTGCGGCGAGCTCGGGATCGACGTGCCTCCCTGGGGAGCGGCCGCGGACCAGGCGGAGGCGATCGAGGTCGCGGAGGAGATCGGCTATCCGGTCCTCGTGCGCCCGTCGTACGTCCTCGGCGGCCGGAACATGCGCGTCTGCTACGGCCCGGAGGAGGTCGGCGCCGCGGCCGCCGGCTCCGGACGCGTGCTCGTCGACCGGTTTCTCGAGGGCGCGGTCGAGATCGACGTCGATGCGCTCTGTGACGGCACCCAGACCCTCGTCGCGGCCGTGATGGAGCACGTCGAGGAAGCCGGGGTGCACTCGGGCGACTCATCCTGCGTCCTCCCGCCGCCTTCGCTCGCGCGAGACGCCCTCGAGCGGGTCGAGGCGACCGTCCGGAAGCTCGCACCTGCGCTCGGCGTCGTCGGCCTGCTCAACGTGCAGCTGGCTCTGGTCGGAGATGATCTCTACGTTCTCGAAGCCAACCCGCGCGCGTCTCGAACGGTGCCCTTCGCGAGCAAGGCGATCGGCCTGAACCTCGTCGACGCCGCCTGCCGGCTCGCCGCCGGGGCCCGGCTTGCCGACCTCGAGCTCGAGCCCGGCGACGCGAACGGCCACGTCTCGGTCAAAGCCGCCGTCTTTCCCTTCGCGCGGTTCCCCGGCGCGGACCCGGTGCTCGGCCCGGAGATGCGCTCGACGGGGGAGGTCATGGCAAGCGCCGCCGACTTCCCCTCGGCGATCGC
>JAICVP010000240.1 GCA_025935275.1 Thermoleophilia bacterium | reverse complement strand
TATGCGCGGGCCTCGGTGCTCGCGACTGTCGACGCGTATTCCGGCCGCACAGATCTCTTCCTGGTCGACGATGGCGATCCGATCGCCCGCGCGTGGGCCGAGGCCTTCCCAGCGCTCTTCCGGCCTGAGGAAGACCTACCGGCAGAGCTGCGCGGCCATCTGCGTTACCCGGTCGATCTCTTTGCAGCCCAGGCGACGGCGTACGAGCGGTTTCACGTCACCCAGCCGGATCAGTTCGCGAGCGGGTCGGACGTGTGGGCCAGGCCGCTCAGTCTCTCGGGCTCTCTCGAGGTCGCGGGGGACGTCGACTTCGACGAATCGGACGAGGACGACCTGCGCGCGACCATGGAGCCCGGCTACAAGTTCTCGCCCCCTCCGGGGCAGACCAAGAGGGTGCTCTTGCTCGAGACGTATTTCAGTCCGAGACGCGGACAAAACCTGGTCGGGTCTTTGAGCGGGTGGGTCGACGAGCGGGGCGTTCCCCACCTTGCCGCTCGGAGGTTGACGCGCGACCCAGTGATCTTGGGCCCAGCTCAGATCAGCCGCCTCGTGTTCGCGACGCCCCGCGTGCGGAACTTGCTGGGCCTTCGCAATCTCGAAGTCCGCGATCTCGACAAATCGTCGCTCGACGCCGTCATCCTGGGAGAGCCGCACCTCGTTTTCCTTCCCGGCGGCGTGGTGCAGGTACAAAGTCTGTACGAGGGCTCGCGTGGTGCCGGCGCCG
The DNA here is from genome assembly GCA_025935275.1 of Thermoleophilia bacterium. Taxonomy (GTDB): domain Bacteria; phylum Actinomycetota; class Thermoleophilia; order Gaiellales; family Gaiellaceae; genus DATEOR01. The sequence continues at coordinate 2,634 of JAICVP010000240.1, read as the reverse complement.
CCCGCCTTCTGGGCGTCACCGCTTTCCTCGGCGGTCGGGCGGGCCTCGGACCCGACATCGAGACCGCCGTTCGGCAGGCCCTCAACAAGCCGCCCCGGGTCAAGCTCTTGCGCCCCCCGGGGCCGATCTCGGTGGGTGAGCCCGTCGAGCTCAATTTCGACGTCGAGAACGGCGAGCGCGAGGTCATAACCATCACCTCGCCGGGGGGCCGCGAGACTGCGAGCCTGTCTCTCACAGCGGGCCGCGGGACTGCCGTCTGGTTCCCGCCGGTGCCCGGCCCCGTTCATGTGCGTATCGAGGTCGACGGCTTGGACGGGACCGCATTGGCGGACTCGACGTCTTTCCGTGTCCTCAATCCCGCCCCGACTGTTCGACTGCTTGGCACCCCGACGCACGCGCTCGTCGGCGCCCCTGTGCGGGTGTCGTTCGAGGTGGCAAACGCCGTGCGCGAATCGGTCGTCGTATGGACACGCGGCGGGGAAGAATTCGCGCGTCGCTACCGGATCCGCAGCGGTACGGGCGTCGTCGAATGGAAGCCTGCCAGTGCCGGTCCGGCCACGCTTCTCATTCGCGTTCGCGGACGAGACGGACAGACTGCTCGCGAGAGGCTACGGATCGACGTTGCTCGCGCTCCGGCTGGTGACGCCCGGCCTGGCACGCCCCCGCCGGTGCCGGACGCGGTCACGTCTCGGATTGCGCTCGCCAAGGCGTCGCTGAGCAGCGTTGAAAGCCGAATCGCGAGCCGGGACTACGCCGGCGCTCTCGAATCCCTGTCGGCCCTCCGGCACGACGTCGTGGAGGCCAACCGCACGGCTATCGGCCAGATCGGGTTGCCACCGAATGACCCTGAATCGGAGGAGCCCCCTGGGCCGGTGTCCGTCGTTGCGGTCCTGGGGCTCGAGCATCTCGTGACGATGCGTCTGGTTCCGCTTTTCGACACGCTGACGGATGCAGAGGTGATCGCGTCGATCAGATCGACGCTCGCGCGCACCCATCGCTCGCGGATTGCCCTGCTGGACTCTGTCATCGAGCTCCCGGCCGAAGGAGCCCGCGCGGACTACGACGACGGGATGGCGGACACGCTCGGGCTGTACGCGGGCGAGGAGAATCTCATCACGACCGCACTCCTTGCCTTCGAGCTGACCGACTCGGCTCGCATCGGACTCACTCACGTCCTGGCAGACGTGCAGTCCACGGACGCGAAGGCGGTCGCCGTCTGGGGAGGGGGAGAGTAGGCATGACGACGACCCCGACGCGTTCCGTGAGCCCGACCTGGCGGCGCCAGCTCTCGATCGCAGTCGGCTGCGCGGGATTCGGAGTCCTCGTCCACCTTGCCGGCCCCATCATTCCGGTCGAGTTCGCCACGGTTGGGCTTGCGGTCGGGCTCATCGGCGCGTCGTTTCTGCTCGCCTGGGCGGCGGATGCCGGCGAGGCTGTCTTTTCGGGCGGTCTGATCCTTGCGCTCATCGCGCTCGTGGCTGTGCTGCCGGAGTTCATCATCGAGGTCCGGTTTGCCTACATCCAGGAGACCGAGCTCGTCAGCGCGAACCTGACCGGCGCAACGCGACTCTTGCTCGCCGGCGCGACCGCTCTTCCTCTTGTCGTTGCGTATATCGCGCGCAGGAGGCACCAGGCCGCTCGGCCGTTCCAGCTGGCACAAAACCGACGGCTCGAGCTCGGGATGCTGCTGATCGTCTCCATTTACTCCATCCAGGTCGTCGCCCGGGGAAACCTGACGCTCGCAGACGGCATCATCCTCGTGGCGCTCTATCTCCTCTACGCCCGGCGCGTGCAGGGCACCCCGGAAGAGGAGCCAGCCGTCATCGGGGTGCCGGCGGGCCTTCTCACCTTGCCGCCGCACTACCTGCGGGCGGCGATTACCGGACTAATCGCCACTGCAGCCGCCGTCGTCATCACGATCGCGAACCCGTTCGCGGACGCGCTTCTCGCCACCGGAACGTCGTTCGGTCTCGACCCTTACTTCCTGATCCAGTCGGTGGTTCCGCTCGCCACCGAGTCGCCCGAATTCGTGATCGTCGCAGTGCTCGTCGCGAACCGCCGTCCTGCCCAGGGGCTCGCGCTCTTTCTCGCTTCGTCCGTGAGCCAGTGGACGCTCGGGCTGGGCGCGCTTCCGATTGCCTACATGGCAGGCGGCGGCGGCACTTCGATGCCCCTCGCCGGGCGGGAGCTCGTCGAGCTTGCTCTGACCGTCGCATTGACGCTCTTCGCCGTCGCGGCGCTCGCCTTGCTGAGGCCCCAGCGCGTCGATGCCGCAATCGTCGTCGGTGTCATGGCGCTCCAGTTCATCTATCCGACCACGTTTGTGCGAGTCGCGGCCGCCTTTGTTCTCCTCGTGTTCGCGATCGACCTCCTGTTCGATCGCCGCCGGGCCGTGCGCCCCATGTATCGAGCCGTCTTGGGACGAGGTGCTGCCGGGCAGTCGAACGTCTAGAGAGGTGCCGCCGGCTCGGCCGTTTCGAGGTCGAGCGGGAGGCGGGCCGTGATCTGCGTTCCGGCACGGCGACGGCTGTCGATCTCGAGTGAGCCGCCGAGCACGTCGACTCTGTCCGTCAGCCCGATGAGGCCGGAGCCACGGCTGGGGTCGGCTCCGCCCTTGCCGTCGTCGCGGATCGT
>JAICVP010000049.1 GCA_025935275.1 Thermoleophilia bacterium | reverse complement strand
CGGACGAGCTCGCGGATGGCGATTTCTCCTTCTCCCTCGATGTTCTTCGGCCTCGCCTCCAGCCGCAGCACATGGCGCTGGGTGAGGCGAAGCTCGGCGGCGTCCTCGATGGTGACGATGCGATCCGCGTCGGGGATAGCCGTCGAGAGGGCATTCAGGAGCGTCGTCTTCCCCGAGCCCGTGCCGCCCGAGATGAGGATGTTCAGCTGGGCAAGGATGCAACGCTGCAGGAACTCGGTCGACTCCATCGAGAGCGTCCCGAGACGGATCAGATCCTGGAGATCGAGCCGCTTCTTCGAGAACTTGCGGATCGTCAGCAGGGCGCCGCTGAGCGAGAGTGGCGGGATGATGGCGTTCACACGGCTGCCGTCCGGGAGGCGCGCGTCGACCATCGGGGAGGACTCGTCCAGCCGCCGCCCCACCTGGGCGACGATCTTGTTGATGATCCGGCGCAGGTGCGACTCGTCTCCGAATCGGACGGTCGTCTCGTAGAGGCGCCCCTGACGCTCCACCCAGACGTCGTAGGGGCCGTTGACCATGATCTCCGTCACGCTGTCGTCGGCGAGCAGGCGCTCCAGGGGCCCGTGACCGAGGATGTCGTCGGCGATCTCCGCACTGATGCGCTCGCGGTCGTCGCGGGCGAGGCCCTGCTCGCCGGCCAGGTGCTTCTGGATGTCCTCGGACACGCGCGCACGAAGCGCGTTCGGGTCCATGTTCGCGTTGAAGAGCTGCGGGCCCAGATCGCCGATGACGGCCAGGTGAATCCGGTTCTTGACCTCCGCGAAAGGATCCCTACCCGTCGGCGGGGTGACCGGACGGACTGTTGACAGGCGTTCGTGGAGCTCCATTACTTGCTCCCCTTCCCCTTCTTCTTCTTGAGATGGAAGCGCCCGTTCGTCGTCGCCTGCGTCGATCCGTCGTACATCGAGGCGAGGCGGTTGAACGCCTTGGCCGCGTTGGAATGAGACTTCGCAGCGACGATCGGCTGGCCTTCGTTAACCGACCGCGGAATCTCGCGATCGCTCGGAACCATCACATCTGGAATGCGGCCGATCACGGAGACCACGTCCTCTTGCGTGATCCCCACGCGGCTGTCCGCGCGGTTGAGAAGCAGGCGGATGCGATCCGTCGGGTACCCCATCAGCTCGAGCGTGTCGAGGCCGAGCTTCGTGTTCTTGAGGGAGAGGGTGTCGAGCATGCCCACGACAACCACACCCGAGGAGCTGTCGATGGAGGCGATGACCTCTGGCGTGAAGCCGGGGGGCGTGTCGACGATCACGAAGTCGTTCGACGCCCGCAGGTTGGCGTAGACGTCACGAAGGAACTCCGTGGTGATGACGCCGGCGTGATCGGGCCGAGTCGGGGCCATCAGGACACGAGCACCGGACTCGTGCTTGACGAGATAGGCCTCGATCTTGTCCGCGTCGAGCGCGCCTCCGGCCTTGACGAGGTCGTAGACGGTCTTGTCGGGCTTGAGCCCGAGCGCCAGGCCTACATCCCCGAACTGGAGGTCGAGATCGACCACCGTCACCTTGTGTCCGGACCTCGCGAGGCTGACCGCGAGGTTGGCCGACGTGATCGTCTTCCCGGTGCCTCCCTTGGGCCCGAGGACGACGATCATCGGCGAGAGAGCGGCGCCCGTGGCGACGCTCGCCCCAGCTTTCCGGGCCATGGCCTTCTGCAATGCGAACGCGACGTCCTCGGAATCGGTGGGGAGGGCGAGGATGTCGTCGGCGCCGGCCTCGAAGATCCGCCGCACGAAGCCGTCCGGCGGCCCGGTGACGAAGACGACCACCGCGAGGTCGGCGCGTTGCTTGACCGCGCCTTCGATCATGAACAGCACGCGGTCCGAGTACCCGGTACAGGCAACGACGAGGAGATCGGTCGCGGTCTCCTGGAGCGTCGCCCAGCCCTCGTCCAGGCCGTCGACGATGCCGACGAGCTGGATCTCGGTTCGATGCGCCGGCAGCGCCGCCTGCACGATGCTGTGGTCGACCCCTTCGTCGACCGCGACGAGAGCTCGGATCGTCTGGGTCATGGCTTGCCTCCGAGCGACTTGTAGACCTTCACGGCCGGCACGCCGAAGAGCAGGGTCTCGATCGAGACGATGTCCGGGCTCGGGGCGGACGCGTTCGCCCGCGGCCTGAGCGCGACCCAGACGACGCCGTTCTCTGCGCTGAAAGCAGAGTTCGCGGCCTCCTGGGCGGTCAGCTGGAGGGTGAGCATGGTCTTGCCGCTCCCGCTGCTGATGCCACTCGAGCCGCTCGACGGGATGCCGAGGACCTCGACATCGGACACGATGAGCTTCAGGATCGGCTTCGAGGGCGAGGACGGATCCACGACGCCGTTTCGGCCGACCGCCTGGACGTTGAAGCCTCCGTAGAGGTCGACGTGGTCGCCCGCCTGGAGCTGGCCGATCATTCCGTGCGCCGAATCGACCGGCAGGTTCACGGCCCGCTCGTCACCGGTGATGCCATTGGAAAGCGATGTGGACGTCGAGACCCCGAGCTTCGCCGCGGTCAGCTCCTCACCGGGAAAGATGTCCGCCGTCGCGACCCTGCCCTTGAGCGTCGCAGGGTCCGTGATCGCACCGTCCTCGACCTCGCTCTTCGGCTGGCTCGTAACCTCGTAGAGGTCCTGCGTGGCAATGATGTCGCCCGAGGTCCCCTTGTCGATGAGGCCCTTCGCGACGAGCACGGTCACGACGGTGCCGGACTCCTTGACGCTCTCGCGATAGCGATGCAGGTAGGTGAGCAGAATGACGCCCGCAAGCACTGCGGCCATCACGCTGAGAGCGATTGTCCCACCTCGGGTCGACAGAAGTCTTTGCGCGAACTGCACTGTTTTTCCTCCTTACTGGGTGAGCACGGCGACGCACGTGCCGAATGCGTTGAAGTCGCACGCCGCGCCACCGCCGCCGGAGCTGACCGTGTCGACGTACTTGATGAAGTGACCGACGATCCAGCCGCCGGTCTTGGTTGGGACAGGGTCGGCGCCGGGGCAGGGATCGCCCTGGCCGCCGCCGTTCTTGCTGAAGCCCGTGACGTAGAAGGTGGCGAAGTTCAGGACCGGAAGGACCGCGTTTCCGCTTCCGCTGAAGGAGCCGAAAGGCGTGACGAACACCTGGACGATGCGCGGATCGCCCGGGGAAATGTCCTCCGGGATGGTCACCTTCCCGTCGCCGTTCGCATCACTCCAGTGGATGGCGTTGATGCATGTGTTCGAGCCGCGCTGCGTGCGTGTGAGCATGCCGTCGTACACCTGGCCCACTGCGCCGCCGGTCTGCGTGATCGTGCAATCCCAGGGCGCTGTCTGGGGGAGCGCCCCGTAGTACGAGTACGCCTGGCAAGCCGTGCCGTGATTGATCGCGTAGGTGGGTGAGCATCCGGTCCCGAGTTCCTCGCGCATGTTCTTTCCGGGCTCACAGTCGATCGCCTGGGTGCGGCTGCCGATGACCTTGAGAGCCACGGGGGGCGCGGCTGGGTCGCTCGAGTTCGCCTGCAGGCTCCCGACCACTCCGGCCGTCACGCTCAGGTTGTGCGACGCGATCGTCAGCGAGTTGGCTTGCGGGCCGAGCTCCGAGACGTTGATGTACTGGATCGGATCGCTGCCTGCGCCCGCGGAATAGGAGCGCTGCACATTGGCGAACGAGCCGCTCGCGCTGGTCGGCCCGTTGCCGGTGCCCCAGTTGATCGTGATCGGGTGAGCGACTCCGTCGGCTGCGATCACCGGATAGCAGGGGGTCGCAGTGCAACTTGTCGGTGGGGCTTCTCCGGTTGTGACCCAGTACCCCGTGTTCGGGCCGGACGTCTGGTAGCGCATGACGCAGCCCTTGGGGTTGCCGCCGGAGTTCGGGCAATTCGTGCCGCTGGAATCGACCTTGACCACCGCGCGCACGCCTCCGGCGGCCGGAAGGCCCTCAGGGTTGTTCGCCCCGGTCCCGAAGTCGATCTTCGCGCGGACGCCGATCGAGCAACCTGCGTGGAGCAGGAAATACGGCCCCGAGGTGTCTGCGCAGCTCAGGTTGTAGAGCGACACGTCCCGCAAGATCGGTGCCGTCGCCGTGCCGGTCCCGGCCGTCGAATAGCCGCGGATGAAATCGAGGCCCGTCCAGGGGCCCACATCGGCGCCGTCGTAGCACTCCACCAGCACCTGGTCGCAGATCTGACTGAGCGTGCCGGTCGGCGACCACGAGGGGATACCGGACAGCGCGATGATCACACCTGTACTGGAGCTCGCGAGAGTGACCGGCGAGCTCGCGCTCGACCATGGCGTCAAGGTCCTGCCGTTCAAGGTCGTCGGGACGCCCTTCGTGAGCGACTGGATCGCGAGGACGGTGTTCTTTGGCTTCCCCGTCGTGGAGTCGATGCTTTCGTCGATGAAGATCGCGGCGCCGGCTACCGGGTTGTTGTCCGGCACGCCGATCGGAAGCGCACCCGCGGTCGACTCCTTCTGCTTGATCTCGACCCGTGCCCTCGCGTTGATCGCGGGTACGAACGCGAGCTTGAAAAACCAAGGCAGGTCGGCCTCGGTCATCTTCACGTCAATCATCTTCGCGGCGCAGGGTGTGTTCTCGATCGTGTCGTCGGGAGGCGGTCCTCCCACCTCGAAGCGCTTGCGGTTGATCCGCGCGGTGACCGTTCCCTGGTTGGCTCCTCCGACCTGGTCGTTGAACCTGACGCCAACCGAGGGGTCGCCCGCGTACTTGCGCGCTTCGGCCTCGATGGCGACGCTGGCGGCGCTCGCATCCCCGAAGCACCCGTTGAAGAGCCCTCCGCCGGCGAAGGCGCCCGCGTCGGCCTGCATCTGCAGGTGGCGCTTGTGCTCGAACCAGTTGCCGACCTCGAACACGAGCATGCCGAAGAGGATGATCACCGGGAGCCAAAGGACGACCATCACGAGCACGGCCCCCCGTTCGGATGAACGCTCATGCCCGACCCGCCGCATCTCACGAGCACCCAGCCGAGTAGGCGGTGGGTGGCGCTTCGAGGCGCATGGTCGAGGAGCTGGAGACAGTCGTCGACGTCAAGCCCCCGAGCGCCTGTTCGCTCAGGAATGGAAGCCAGTTGTACGTCACGCTGGCCGTCACGCGGACCGGGTTCCCGACTGTCGCCCCATTCGGGAAGGTGATGCAGACCTCGAGAGCATCCGGAACGGCGGAGCTCCCTCCGTTTCGGAGCTCGTCCGTGTCGGCCTGCTCCTGGACGTAGTTCTGGAGCGATCCGGACGACGCGGGATTCTTGTTGACGACCGCCCAGCGCGCACCCTCGTTCGCGAGGTGCGTCGCGTCGATCCAGTAGTTGAACGTACGCCCGAAGTCGAGCATGCCGAAGAGGATCACGAGGAGGAGCGGCGCCACGAGCGCAAACTCGACGAGTGCGACGCCGTCTTCGTGTCGCCAGAGTGATCTCATTGCGCCCACGAGCCGGGAGGGGCCTACAGTGCTGCCCCGAGGGCCGAGGCCACCGAGTTGAGGAACGACACGATGGTTCCGCTCATCATCTGGAGAGCGCCCAGCGCGAACACCGTGGTAAGGGCGAGGATGAGCGCATACTCGACCAGCGCCTGCCCCTCCTCATCGTGTCGTTCGTGAAATTTTCCCTTCAGAAACAAGTGCCGACCTCCCTGCCGTCGAAGTCCCGGCGCCGCCTTCCAAGCAAGTCGAGCCCGCGTGGAAGGCGGCTCCGCGGAGTTGATCGGGCAATCGCTGGCTAGGCGCCGGCGACTGCGCTCGCGATCGCGTTGAGAGTGTCCGCAACGGACGTCCCGAGGGCCTGAAGCGCCCCGATCGCGAATACGGCGATGAGGGCAAGGATGAGGGCGTACTCAACGAGCGCCTGACCCTCCTCGTCCCGCAGCCGCAGACGGTGAAACATGTTGATCAACATTCGCAATGTCACCTCCTCCCCAACAGTGACTGGCATCCGAAAAAGTCTGGAGCGAAGGCGGCATGGGGTAACCCGCTAAAAGGCTGGTCCCCGCTCATCCTCTTGGTGGTGATTGACCCACCCGAGGGCGATAGACCTACGGTTGCATGCGTTACAGCGCCTTCTCGTGGCGAAAGGCCGCCCTCTGCCTCGGATACGCCTTCCTGTTCCTGGCAGTGCTTCGGCGGCCGGCGAGGGCAGAAGAGCCCTTGGCCGGCGAGCCACAAGAGGCGCCGCAGCCCCCCACGCCGCGCTCGCGCGAACATGAGCGAGGGTCGATCATCGCCCGATCGGTCGGCCTCCTGTTCGTGACGACTCTGGTCTTCGCGCTCGGTGCGGCCCTCGGGGGGGCTTTCGCAGCATCCGCCGACGAAGGTACCGCGGTCGAGGCGAGCAGCGTCAGCACGGCGACCGACGAGACGACATCCGGCTCTTCGACGGAGGCTGAGACGGAGCCCGCGACGACGGAGGCTGAGACGGAGCCGGCGACGACGGAGGAGGCGTCGACGTCCGATTCGACTTCGAGCGAACCGACGACCACCGATGCAGAGCCCCCGCCCCCGCCCGACTCGACAACGATTTCCGACGAAGAGCCGCCGAGCTCGGGCGGTGGATCGTCCTCCGGCCCACCTGACTCGAAGGACCCGCCCGCTGTCTTGCATGCACACCATTCACCGCGCCCCCCGGAGACGAAGGAGGGTGGCCACGCCACGATCTGGCTCCACCGCACGCTTCCAGACCCCACTCCGCCTGCGAAGCGTCTGAGCCCACGGTTCGCCGCCCTCCTTCGCTCAACCGCCGAGGCAGCGGGAATCCATTGGTGGCCGGTTCTCGCTGTGCTGCGCGCCGACGGCCACGACGGGCGCACGCCCGCAGGAAGAGCAAAGCTCGAACGAATCGCGGGGCGCCTGGCCGCCCATTCGCACCGACTCGATGCCCGGGAGCGAAGCCTTACTCACTACAATCGCGCGGTCGGCCTCAGGGCGCTCGTCGTCGGGCTCGAGGCCGCGAAGCCGAGTCTGGAACGCCGCATCCTCCGCGACTCTCGCGTCGGCCTCACCGTTGCGGGGGCGAGCGACATCGTCGCCGGGCGCGTGGACGTCCGCGTCCTCGTCGTCATCCGCTACTTCGTCGTCACGTTCCACCAGGTCAGCGTCTCCAGCCTCATCACGGGGCACCGCTTCTTCGCTCGGCCCGGCGTGATGTCGGCACACGTCGATGGGCTCGCCGTCGACATCTCGAGCGTCAAGGGCCTCGCGATTGCAGGAAATCAGGGCATCGGCGGGATCGCAGAGCGCGCAATCAAAAACCTCCTGCGGCTGCCGGCCGAAGTTCAGCCGCAACAGATCATCTCGCTACTCGGACTGGGCGGCGCAAGCTTCCCGCAGGCCGACCACTACGACCACCTGCACATCGGCTTCTGACCTTGGCAGCCGAAGCCCCGACCTCCGCTGAGCGCCGGCTGAAGCAAGGCTGGCTGGCCGGCGTCGACCGGTTCGTCGCACGGCTGGACAACGCGCCCGCCTCGCAGACCGCGGCGGGAGCGCGCGTCCGCAAGGGCGTTGCGGTGCTGGTCGGCTGCTATGCGGTGGTGTACCTGGCTCAGGGAGCGCTGCACGGGAGCCTCGTCTCTCCCGTGGGCCTGATCATGCTCATGATCGCGTTCGCCCTCTACACGAGCCGCGGCGGGAGGTTCATGCGCGACTGGGTGCCGGTGCTGGTCGGCCTCCTCGCCTACGCCGCGACTGTGTCCGCCGTCCCCTCGTTCGGCCTCAACGTTCACTACTGGCCTCAGATCGACGCAGACCGAGTCCTGGGTTTCGGCACGCTGCCGACGACCTGGCTCCAGGAGCACCTCTACCACGGCCGCACAGGCCCCCTGGAGGCCTTCTCCGTGGCGATGTACGTATCCCACTTCGTCGCACCTTTGGTCCTCGCCTTCGCGATCTGGGCGTTCTGGCAAAACCGGGGCTTCTCCGACCTGCTCTTCGGCCTGCTGGCGGTCTCGATTCTCGCGAACATCACGTTCCTGCTTGCCCCCACCGCGCCGCCGTGGCTCGCCTCCGAGCACGGGCTGATCCCCCAGGTGCAGCCGATCATCAAGAACGCGCTCTTCGATCTCGATCTGAACGGGCTCGCCCTGCGGAAGGGGGACGCGTCGAGCTACAACGTCGTCGCCGCGGTGCCGTCCCTCCACGTCGCGTGGCCCATCATCTGCCTGCTGGTCATCCGCAAGCACCGCCTCCCGCTCCCACTCTTCGCCGCACAAGCCGCGCTCACGCTGGGTGTCGTCTTCGCGGTCGTGTACACCGGAGAGCACTATTTGGTGGATGCGATCATCGGAGCGGTCTACGCGCTGGTCGCCTGGGCGCTCGTGCAATGGGCCGTCGGCGCCCGGCGGCGCACCCCGGCACCGCTCGCTGCAGAGAGCTCCTAGCCGCTCCCCGAGGCGCCCGTGAGGCTCCTCCGAGACGACGGCGCGGTGGTCTGCGAGCGCTGTGTCCTCGCGGACACGTCCTGGACGCGGATGAGGGGGCTCCTCGGCCGACGTGGCCTCGACGACGGCGAGGGGCTTCTCATCCGCCCCGCCGGCTCGATCCACATGTTCTTCATGCGTTTTCCCATCGACGCGGTCTTCCTGGACCGCGAGCTCCGAATCCTCAAGGTCGCGCCAAGCCTGAAGCCGTGGCGTACCGCTGGCAAGAGGGGCGCCAAGCAGGTGCTCGAGATCGCTGCGGGCGAGGCCGAGCGGCGGGGGCTCGAGCCCGGGCGCCAGCTCGTCTTACGTGAGGTAGAGGGCGACGAGCCCGCCGAACGCTAGGAAGGGGACGAACGGGATCGCCATCTTCCTGGCCGACGAGCCGCGGGTGATGAGCAGATAAACGGCGGCCACGAAGCCGGCGAGAAGGCCGACGACGAACGCAGCGACGACGGATGCGCCGAGCCCGGCCCCGAGGAGCATCGCCAGCTTGACGTCTCCGAGGCCCATTCCCGCCGGATAGAGGAGGCGCGGCAAGAATAGGAAGAGCCCCGCTCCGACTGTGGCGAGGACGAACTCGAGCCACCGGTCAGGGTTGAGCAGGAGCTGCCCGGCGAGGACGACGGCGGTCGCCGGCAGCACAATGCGGTTCGGGACGATGCGGCGTTCGATGTCGATCGCCGTCAGGACGACGAGGACGCCGGCGAAGATCGCCGACACGAGCGCTTCCCCTCCGAAGCCGAAGCGCAGGAAAGAAACGGCCGCGACCAGACAGACGCCGGCCGCCGTCCAGGCTCTGCCTCCGGCTAGAAGGTCTCCAGGCCGAGATGCATGGCCTCGAGGTTGGCTACGAGAGTCTCGAGCGACGTCCATTTCGAAAGGATCCTGAAGGTGCCGCCGTCGGCCTCAGCAGGCTCGTCGGCGACGACGATGGCGGTGATATGGGGATGAAGCGCATCCAGCGCGGCGACGGCACGCGCCGTCTCGGAGACCGAATCGCTCGCATCGAGGATGACGACGTCCACGCCCGTGCGCGCGACCATGTCCAGGATCGTCGAGGGCCGCTGCAGCGTCTCGACGTCGAATCCGCGCCGTGCCAGCAGGAAGCCGGCGACGCGGTTGAACCGCGCGTCGCGCGCGGCCACGAGCACTCGTAACGGGCGCAGCGACCGGACGTTTTGGATGTCCACCCGAGGTTGTTCCATGGCCTCTGTGTGGGACCATGAATCTCGGCCGATCTCGAAGCACTACCGGACGGGTGAGAGCGTGCAGGTCCTTCGGCGAGTTGTGGCTGCACCGCGCCGCTCAGGCGATCTCGACGAGAGGGCTCTCGACGAGGCCGTGCTGGTAGGCGTAGCGAGCAGCCTCCGTCCTGTTCGCCAGGTTCAGCTTGCGGTAGATGTTCGTCAGGTGGAACTTCACGGTTTGCTCCGTGACCCAAAGCTCCTTGCCGATCGCCGCGTTGGAGAGCCCCTGGGCGACCGCCTTCAGGATCGAAAGCTCCCGCTCCGTGAGGCCCGCAGCCTTGCCGAGGCTCTTCTCGTCGACCTCGGGGAGCCCGATAGCGTGGAACACCGTGCCCTCGACCGCCTGCCGGATCGCCGACGGGAGGTCCAGGGGATTCACGCTCTTGACGATGTAGCCGCTTGCTCCGTGCTTGAACGCGGCCTGGATCCGCTCCGGATCACTGAAAACCGAGAGGACGATGACTTTGACTTCTGGACAGGCCTTGCGCAGCTGATCGAGACAGGTCAAACCGTCCATCTGAGGCATGCGCATGTCGAGCAGAACGACGTCCGGGCGGAGGCGGCGAACCAGGGGGAGCACCTGACTGCCGGTGCTCGCCTCGCCGATCAGCTCGATGTCCTCCGCGCCCTCGAGCGCTCTTCGAATTCCCTCGACCATCAGGCGATGGTCGTCCGCAACGAGAACCTTCATTACCGCAGCTCCTTCTCCCGCTCTCCGGGTGCGAATCTCCCGAATTCGCACCAACGCAACTAATTCCTTTACAAAGTCTCAATACTTCTCGACGCCACTCATCTGGCGAAGGTCTGGTCCGACCTGTACTTCCGGCAGATCCTCGCCAAGTGCATTGTCATACGAAATCGCCGATTTTCCAACCCCTGGAAGGGAATTCGGTTCAACCCGAGTCCAGCACCTCGTAGGCGAGGTCCGGGTGCGAAAGAGCCCACGTGCGCAGGAAAAAGAGCAGCTCGAGGTGCCGCTCCGGCTCGGCGTCCAGGTCGTCCTCGACGACCACCACGCCGCCACGCCTGCGGGCAGGAGTCCCGGCATCTCGGAGCACGGCGACGAAATCGTCCACCAGCTCAGGCGGAGTCAGACGGACTTCCTGCGGCACCCCGCATTAATCGCATCTTGCGGCACCGCGGAACATAGCCCTAAGGACAGTCCCGGCTATCTCTCCGGGTCGGTTCG
>JAICVP010000146.1 GCA_025935275.1 Thermoleophilia bacterium | reverse complement strand
GCGCCGAACATCGCCGCGCCGACCGAGAACGAGGCGACCGTGGCGGCCGAGAACGTCCGTCCCTCGAACAGGTCGAGGGGAAGGATGGGCTCCTCGACGCGCCTCTCCCAGAGCACGAACGCAGTGGACAGGACGGTGCTCGCAAGGAAGAGACCGATGATGATCGGCGAGTTCCACGGGTATTCGGTCCCGCCCCAGACGGCGGCGAGCAGACCGGCCGCTGCGCCGGTCGTGAGGAGAAGCGCGCCGACGTAGTCGATCGAATGCTTCTCGCGGGCGGGCCGGCGCACGAAGCCGAACCAGACCACGACGAGCGCGAGACCTGCCAGCGGCAGGTTGACGAAGAAGCACCAGCGCCAGGAGGCGTTGTCGGTGAGCCAGCCGCCCACGGCGGGCCCGAGCACGGAGGACGCGGCGAAGACCACCCCGGTGAAGCCCTGCCACTTGCCGCGCAGGCGCGGCGGGATGATGTCTCCGATCGCGGCAACGGCGAGCGGAATCAGGCCGCCCGCTCCGAGTCCCTGGATCGCCCGGCCGGCGATGAGCATGCCCATCGAGCCCGACAGGCCGCAGATGATCGAGCCGACGGAGAAGAGCGAGATGCCGATGAGAAAGAACGGGCGGCGTCCGTAGATGTCGGAGAGCTTGCCGTAGAGCGGCACCGTCACGGTCGCACCGAGCATGTAGGCCGAGAAGACCCACGAGTAGTGCTCGAACCCCCCAAGGTCGTGCGTGATGCTGGGGAGGGCGGTGGCGACGATCGTCTGGTCGAGCGCGGCCAGGAGCATCCCGAGCATGAGCCCGAAGAAGACGATCAGCGTGCGGCGCTTGCCGAGTGGATAGACGGAAGTGTCATTCATTTCGTTACGTAACGTAACTATATCGAATGACCTAGGGCCGCCGTCCCCCGGAAGGGTGGTCTGGGGCCGCCGCTAGGCCAGGTTCGCGTAGCCGCCGTCGACCACGAGCGTGTGCCCGCGGACCATGGCGGCCTCCGGCGAAGCGAGGAAGCAGACGGCATCCGCCACGTCCTCCGGCTCGACCAGGCGGCCGGCCGGAGTGCGCTCCCGGTAGAAGCGGAGCATCTCCTCGCGGTTCGGGAAGTAGTCGAGCGCGCCCGTCTCGACGAGGCCGGCCGACACGGCGTTCACCCGGATGTCCTGGGGCGCGAGCTCGACGGCGAGGTAGCGGACGAGCGCCTCGAGCGTTGCCTTCGAGACACCCACGAGCACGTAGTTGTCGAGCACGCGGTCGGCGCCGAGGCTGGAGATCGCGACGATCGAGCTCCCCGGGGGCATCGTCGGCGCGGCCTCACGCGCGATCGTGAAGAGCGCCCGGGCGTTCGCGTTGAGCGTCCAGTCCCAGTGCTTCTCGTCGAGCTCCTGGAAGGGCCGGATCACGCCCGATGCAGCGTTGGACACGATCACGTCGAGAGGGCCGGCCTCCTGGAGGAGCGCCTTCGTCTTCTCGGGATCACCGAGGTTGCCGCGCAGGAGGACGGCCTCGGCGCCGAGCTTGCGGATCTCCTCCGCAGTCTCCTCCGCCGCCTTGTCGTTGCGCAGGTAGCTCACTGCCACCCGTCCGGCTCCCCGCTCGGCGAACCGGAGCGAGATCGCCTTGCCGATTCCGCGCGAGCCGCCCGTTACGAGAACGGACTTGCCCTTGAAGCTCATGACTTCGGCGGGAGCGGATCCGCGGCGGGCGCGTGGCTCGGGAGCTCCTCCCAGCCGAGCCTCGTCGGCGGCTCGAGCGGGCCCTCGGCGGCCTTCGAGCTTGCGAAGGCCAGGCGCTCGAGTAGCGCGATCTGCTCGTCGCCGTAGCCGCGAACCGGGTGATCGTCTGGGAGGTCGCGGATCAGGGCGCGGACGCGCGCCCGGATCTGCATCGCGAAATGCGGGGTTGCGGGTCCGACCAGCGCGTCGATGTCTTCTTTCGTGGGCTCCGCCACGCGCGCGACTCTATCCGTTCGCGCACCGCCTACGAGTAGACGTAGAGCTCGTTCGCGTCGGCCGTGTCGTAGGCCCCGTGGGCGGCCTTCCCGCCGTAGTCGTGGAAAGTGGTGTGCGCGGCGCCGAGGTCGTTGGGAAAGCTCGCCACAGGGCTGGGTCGCGCCAGCTTGATGCAGCCGTTCGAGTAGTAGTCGGACTCGCGCTCCCAGCAGAAGGGGTCGTCGTAGGCGGAGCTGCACGACTGGCCGTTGGATGACGTCTCCTCGCTGTGGATGAAGAGCTCGGTGCGCCGTGTCGAGCCGTCCCTGCACGTCTTGTCCTGAATCCACCACACCCGACCCTTGACCTTCGAGCCCTCGTAGTGATCCCAGTGGCCCTTCTGCGCGTACCAGCCGGACGGAAGCCAGCCGCGGCCGATCTCGCATTCGTCCATAGCCGTCCCGGAGCCGCCGCGCCAGCTGCGGGTGTACTCGACGGGGCTCGGCGGGTACGTCCACTTCCAGCTCAGCGTCGAGTTCAGGTTCGTGTTGCGCTCGAAGGTCCACCAGCCGTTGGCTGCCGAAGCCGGGCCCACCGTCCAGCAGAGGATGAGCGCGGCGAAGAGAGCGATGCGCATCTCATGCTTCTCCTTCCTGCGGGCGGCTCGGGTTGTAGACGGGCCGGCGCCAGGCCGGAAAGCCCTGGGCGCCGCGGGCAGTGGGAAGCGGCTCCGTCCGGGCGCAGCGGCCGGAGACGCGGTCGCAGTCGATGAAGGCGCCGCCCGACTCGGAGCTCGTCCAGCCCGTGACCCGGCTCGGGCCGACGAAGCGGGGCTCGGCCACGCCTACTCCGGAGGGGGCGCGCAGTGTGCCGGCCAGCTCGATGCGCCCTTCGGCAACGCGGAAGATGGCGACGCCGGCGGCGGACGGAGCGGCGACGAAGCTGCCCTGCCAGTCCCCGGCGTAGCCGACCACGCCCACCGAGGGGTCGACCGTCGTCACGTCGAGCGAGGCGAGCCTCGTCCCGTTGGAAGCGGCGAGAAGGTCGAGCCGGGGCGGACCCGTCTCAGGCCCGTGCTCGACGAGGACGCCCGTGCCGTCGGGGCTGATCGCGACGAGCCCCGCGTCCGAGGCGAGCAGCCGCCGCTTCCCGGGCCCGTCGAATGCCAGAAGGTCGAGCGCCTCGCCGGCCCGCATGCGATAGACGAGCAGCGTGGGGCCGGCCCAGCCGGCGACCACATAGCGATCGCCCTTCTGCGTCCAGCGCCGGGCCGGGGCGTGCACGGACTCGCGCACGAAGACGTCGCCGATGAAGCGGACGCCCGCCCGGTAGTCGCGGCGGGCGCCCTTGAAGTAGGCGATCGCCCCGTCGCCGCGCCACGCCAGCGAGAAGGCGCCCGCTGCGAAGACCGAGTCCGAGTCCGTGTTGAGGTCGTGGAGGCGGATGGAGGGCCGGGCGAGCGGGTCGCCGGGAGCGATGCCCTGGTCCTCCCAGGAGAGCGCGGGGTCGTCCTCGCGGAGCTCGCGCCAGGAGTTGTAGGCGACGTAGCGCCCGTCAGGCGACGGAACCGCGACGGGGGACAGCCAGCCCGCGAGCGGAGTCACGGGCGGAGCGGCAAGCGTCAGGCGATCGTGTCCGGACAGCCCGAGTACGGTGCGCCCGACCGTGTACACAGCGGGCGGACGCGGAGGTGGTGGCTGCGCCCCGCGCTCGGTCCGCGCGGAGCCGCAGGCGCTCGCTGTCATGGCGAGGAAGAGGAAAAGCGGAATGGTCAAGCGCGCCGTCACCGAAGGCTCCTTGTGTCGCTGTGGGGTCGGCGGGCGCGACCTCCAGAAACGATGACGGGGCGGGCCGCGATTTTCAATTCGCTCTTTCGGCCGTGTCCGGAAGTGGCGATCTAGGGTGCCGCGGTGCGCCACCGCGTCCCGCCCGACGTGCTCCTGCTCGTCACCGTGCTCTTCTGGAGCTTCAACTTCACGGTGGTCAAGTACGCCCTGACGCACGGCTGGGAGCCGCTCGCGTACTCCTCCGTGCGGTTCGCGATCGGCGCGCTCCTCTTCTCCGGCTACACCTACGCGCGAGAGGGAAGCCTGGCCGTGCGCCGTCGGGACGTCATGTTCATGACGGGCGCCGCGCTCTCGGGGATCTGGCTCAACCAGCTCTCCTTCGTCTTCGCCGTGAAGCTGACCACGGCCGCGACGGTCGCCCTCATGTTCGGGACGCTCCCGATCTTCGTCGCCCTCATCTCCTGGGCCTTCCGCCTGGAGCACCTGCGCCTCCGCCACTGGGTCGCGACCGTGATTTCGTTCTCGGGAGTGGCGCTCGTCGCCGCGGGTGCCTCCAGCGGGCTCTCGGGCGATCTCGGCGGTGTGCTGCTCGGGCTCGTCGCCTCGGCCACCTGGGCCCTCTACTCGACGGCGATGGGCCCGCTCATGCGCCGCTACTCGCCCTATCGCATCAGCGCGTTCATGGGCCTCGTCGGCTCCGTCCCCCTGCTTCTCACGGCGATCGTGCAGATCAAGGCGCAGGACTGGGACGCGCTCTCCGGGCTCGCCTGGGCGTGCTTCATCTACAGCCTGTTCTTCAGCCTCGTCTTCACGAACATCATGTGGTTCACGGCCATCGACAAGGTCGGGGCAGCGCGCGCCTCCCTCTACGCGAACCTGCAGCCGTTCCTGGGCGCGTTCTTCGCCCTCGTCGTCCTGTCGGAGGAGATGGGCTCCCTGCAGGTCGCCGGCGGCCTGGTGATCGGAGCCGGGATTCTCCTCGCCCGGAATACGAGGGCACCAGCTCCGAGCCAGGACTAAACTGCGGTCTCGTGCAGGACTTCATGCCGCTGCTCGGGTGGGATCACGTCGAGCTCTGGGTCGGGAACGCGAAGCAGTCGGCGTACTTCTATGAACGCGCCTTCGGCTTCACGAGAACGGCCTACGCGGGGCCCGAGACCGGCATGCGCGACCGCGCCTCCTACGTGCTCGAGCAGGGCGACATCCGCCTCGTCCTCACGACGGCACTCCGCGAGGACCACGAGATCACCAGGCACTTCGCGCGCCACGGCGACGGAGTCCGTGACATCGCGCTGACGGTTCCCGACGCCACCGAGGCCTATCGCCAGGCGGTGGAGCGCGGAGCGCGGGGCGTTCGCGAGCCGACCACCTTGGAGGACGATCACGGCTCCGTCACGCTCGGGGCGATCGCGACCTACGGGGACACCATCCACACCTTCGTCGAGCGCGACGGCTACGACGGCGCTTTCCTGCCCGGCTTCGTCTCGGTCTCGACGAACGGCCAGGCCGGAGGCGATGCAGGCCTCACGAACATCGACCACATCGTCGGCAACGTCGAGCTCGGCCGTATGGACGAGTGGGTCGCCTTCTACGAGCGCGTCTTCGGGATGACCAACATCCTCCACTTCGGCGACGACCAGATCCAGACGGAGTACTCGGCGCTCATGTCCAAGGTCATGTCGGACGGCGAGGGAAAGATCAAGTTCCCGATCAACG
>JAICVP010000044.1 GCA_025935275.1 Thermoleophilia bacterium | reverse complement strand
GGACGGGTTGAGGAGCCTGTGCATGAGCCGGTTCTTCGGGACGCCTGAGCGGTTGAACTCCCCCGAGATGTCCGGCACGAACTCGGGATCGACCCCGAGAAACGAGAAGATCCGCCTGCAGGTGCCCTCGGGGTCGCTTCGTAGGTCGTCGTAGAGCAGGACACAGAGCTGGTCTGCCGGGAACGTCTTCTCGTAGCGGTCGAGCTGCTCCGAGTAGAAGCCCATGTCCGTGTAGCGGTAGAGGTACGCGTAGTGCTCGGCGATGCGCTCGGGCTCCGCGTCGAGCGCGGCGCCGAAGTCGAGCGGCTCGAGGTCGTCGCGGACGAGGTGCTGATAGCTCGAGAAGGCGCGGTCGACCGGGTTCCTTAGCACCGCGATCAGCTTCGCTTCCGGGATGAGCGCCTTGATCCGGCCGGGCGACTTCTCCACGTAGAGGTAGTGCGTGGAGGCCTCGCCGCGGGCAATCTCGGCGGGGCTCGCATCGTCGAAGAGCTCCTCGTATTCGGCCTGGTCGAGGATGACGCTCGCGTTCACGGGCGCGTCCTTGCCGTTCGCGGCCCGGAAGCCGAGGTCGGCCTCCGACTCGAAGGCGAAGAACTTGGGCTCCTTCCATGGACTCATGTAGATCTGCGGGTGCTGGCGGAGGTCGTGGTAGAGCGCGTTGGTGCCCGCCTTCGCGGCGCCGATGATGAGGAAGGTGGGGAGGCTCATTCCTCCTCCACCTTCGGCCGGGGCCCCCAGCCCAGTGCGAGCGCGGCGGTGATCGGCGCGAGCACGACGATGCCCATCACGCGGTTGATCGCCGTGGCGGCGAAGCCCGCCGACGCGGGCAGCCCGACGAGCGGGGCCAGCGCGGCCGCGATGAGCTCCCGCAGCCCGAAGCCGCCGGGGAGGATCCCGGCCGCCGCCGCGAGAGAGCTCGAGACGGCGAGGACGAGCGCCTGGTCCACGTCGGCATCCACGCCGAGCCCGATGAGGATGAGGACGAGGCGGCCCGCGTTCGTGAACACGGCGAACAGCTCCACGGCGATGAGGAGGCCCCCGAGCCGGCGCCGCTCTCCCTTCTCCGGGACGGCCCGGCGCAGCCACGCATGGGCGCCCACGAGCGGCGGGATTCCCGCGGCGGCGAGAATGGCGGCGACCACCCAGCGCTCCCCGACGAGGAGGAGGATCGCGGCCATCAGGGCCGAGACTCCGATCCAGACGAGCCCGACGACCGCAGTCGAGGCCAGCGCCCTGCCGTAGCGCGAGCCAAGGGCCCGCAGGCCCTGGACGCGGACGAGGAAGGCGCCCGGGATCGGCAGCAGGTTCGCCGCGGTGGACATCGTCGTCAGCTGGAGCGCCGGCAGAAAGCCCATGCGGTGGTGGAGCAGCCGGGCCGAGAGCAGGTACTCGAAGGTGTTCGCGATGAGCGTCAGCGGCACGCCGACAACCGCGGCGATCACCATGGGCACCCAGCGAATCTCGCTCAGAGTGACGTCCAGCGACTTGAACGCGAACCAGCCGCCGACGACGAAGACCACCGTGGCGACCCCGAGGAGAATGCGCTGCGTCCGCTTGGACGGCGTCCGCCTCGTCAGCGCGTAGAGCCGCCCGAGCCGTCCGCCCGGGAGGACTGCGGGCTCATCGGCGACGGCCGGCTCGCTAGTTGGGCGCGGAGCCACTCTGCTGGGCGTCGATCCGCGCGATCGTCGCCGGGTCGACCGGGTAGAGGGCGAACAGCTTGTCCTCGTAGACGGGCGAGTACTGCTCCATGAAGCTGCTCGGGTACGCCAGATCCTTGCGGACAAGCACCCAATCCACGTCCCAGCGTTCGAGGATCCTCTGCTCCTTCACGGGGTCCGGGGACGGGTCGAAGAAGAACGTCTGGGCGTCGAGGCGGCGGGCGTAGCTCTTGTTGACCTTGGTGTCGCCTCCATGGCCACCGGCCACCGCGACGACGTAGACCGGCGCTTGGGCGGTCAGCCGGTAGGCGGTCTTCGGCGGGCTGAGGACGACCTCGTCTCTCGTGACGTTCTCGTTGACTGCCGCGACGAGGCTGGGATTGATCATGTCCGGCTCGGGCCGGTCGATCTTCATGCCGTAGATGCCCGCCACGGCGACCGGCAACACGAAGGCGAGGACAATCCCAAGCGCCCACGAGTCTCCCCGGTAAAGGACGTTCACCTTGCCGGCCACCCCGAGACCGAGCACGACCAACGTGGTCCCGGCGGCGAGCCACGCCACCCAGCCGGGCCCAGGATGCTTGAGGGTGTAGCTGAAGTCTCCGCGCCCTACGAGGTGCAGGACGGTGCCCAGCGCAAGCGCGCCCGCGACTGCGAACCAGCGGAAGCGGGCGAGGACGAGGGCGCCGCCCGTCAGCGCGAAGGCAAACGGGAAGTAGAAGATGAAGCGGCGACCCTGCGAGATCGACATCACATGGGCGAAAGGTGTGAAGAGGTAGGGGACGATGAGGATGAGGATGACCGTGAGCGACGCACCGGCGATGAAGGCTGCAGCCCGAGTTCTCGTCGCCGCGGCCGCGATAGGCACGCAGAGCAGGGCCGCGATCACGATTGGCCCGCCGCGTGTCAACCACTCCGACTTCATGCTCACCAGGTCGCCATTCATGTTCACGAGGCTGGAGAAGTGCGGACCTGCCCGGGAGATCGTCGATGCGGAGGAATCCGCCGCCGGAAAGAGCCAGACGAGGAAAAGCAAGAACGGGACCGTAAGGGCAGCGAACGAGACGCCGATGCGCCTGAGCTCGGTTCGCTCGCGCATCAGCAGGAGACGCACGACCAGGAATGCGCCGATCAGCAGGATCATGAACGGTGCGTAGCTCGGGTGTATGGCGCTGACCGTGAAAGACGCCGCGGCGATCGTCCAGAGAGCCTCGCGTCTTCCCTCCTGCAGGTAGGTGAAGGTCCGCTCCACGACCAGCGGCCAAAACAGAAAGATCGAGATGTATCCGGGATAGGACAGCTGGTTGAGGTATCCGACGCCGCTCGCGGGGAAGGCGAAGGCGCCGAGGTACGCGATTACCGTTGCGACGCCGGCTGCGGAAGAGCCGAACATCACGCGGCCGGCCCGGTATACGGCCATGGCGACGAACGGGAACAGGACGGTGGGCCAGAAGCGGAACAGCGTCGTCTCCTCGAGCCCGCTGATCCAGACGGTCACGGCACCTGTTGCGTGCCAGAGCGGAAAGGCGTAGCCGGGATGGAGCCCCGTTTCGGGTGGCAGGAGGCCGAGTTCATCGAGGCTGCGCGGCGGGTCGAGCTCCGTGATCTTCCGCATTCGGGCGATGTGCTCCACCGCATCGCCCACGTTGTTCCAACTGCCGAGCCAGAGAAGGACGGTGAACACACCTACCCCGCCGACGAACAGGATGAGCTCCGGGGACAAGCGCAGGTCCATCTCCACCGGTTTGCCGCGGCCGACCACGAGGCCGACCGCGATCACCGCAAGGAGCCAGAGCACCGCGACGCCGAGCCCACCGTCGGTCAACAGCATGAGTACAAAGCCCGGCGCGAGCGCGGTGATGCTCCACGCCGCGCAGGCCGGCAGGGCGGCGGCTGGGGAGAGTGGCCAGCCCAGGAGCCGGACAATGACCGCGCCCGGGAGGATCAGCGTTCCCCACGTCGCGAGCGCGAGCTGGAGGGGCAGGAGCCCGTTCCCTCGCGGCAGAAGGACGACGACACCGCAGACGGCAAGCCCGATGAGGACGAGCAGCGCGAACGGGATCTCGCGCACGGAAGCGTTGTTGGAGGCGGCGACGAAGCCGGTCGCCCCCGGCGAACTTGGGCCGCGTCCGCGGAGCCGGCGGGCCAGGGCAAGGTTAATCAGCTTTTGGTGCTCCTTCGTGCGTGTTTCGATCGAGTAGTCGTCGCCGTCGACGGAGCCGCGTCGGGGGCATCACTCGGCCGACACTCTAGTGACGGCGGCCGTCGTGCCGCTCCAGGGTCAGGCGGCTACGTGGAGGGCTTTCGATCCGGGGATGCCACTCCCGTCCCGCCTGGGAGGCGATTGCGTACGCGTGCCCTCGTCCGTCTTGTGAAGCGGCTCGTGTAAACGTGAGCGCGCCGAGTGGCGCCCGTGATCCGGGTCGTCATGCTCGGGGCCGGGGGCGTACGGCCGGCGCGCACGTGATCGGCGATCTCGATCAACTGGTAATCGTGGGCGTACCACTCGTGGAGCGCGGCGAGCCCGCGCTCCGTTATCGGCGAGTCGCGCGGGTACTCGCCGCGGTGGGCGATTTTCGGGTCGCGCGGGAGCAAATGGTGCCGGGGAATGCCGAGCAGCTCCTTCAACTCCTCCCAGTCCTCGTCCAGTGATTCCTGCCGCGCGAAGTAGAGGACCTTGTCGAGGTTCGCGTGAAGGTAGGCCGGACCCCCCGTCCAGTCGGTCATGTGTCGCCGCAGGTGGGCGATGCTCCGCATGGCCTGTCTGGCCCGCCTCTTCGCAGGACCGCGTGAGTCTGCGAGCGCCTCTGCGAGTTCGCCCGGCGTGGAGAACCAGCTGAAAACGCGCTCCTCATCTGGTGTCCAGGCCTTGCGGTGTCTCGGCTCCCCCTGGTAGAGGCGGCCATAGAAGCCTGACTTGAAGCGCGAGACGGGATCCCTCAGCGTGATGACCGCCTTGTCCTCGCCGCGGACGTCCTGCAGCTTGAACTGGTGGCCGCGCTGCGCCCAGATCGGGCCCCACGGGGAGATGAGTCGCCCGCCGGCCTCGACGCGCGCCTCCCGGACTGCGTAGCGCAGCGCGCTCCCGCCCGCCTTGCTGATGTGGATGAAGTGCACCGCCACCTGGAGGGGGCGGATTCTACTGACCGTGTCTGGAAGAGCCTGCCCTGGGGGTGCCGTTAGGAGCGCGATGCGACGCGCGGGGCCCAGGTGAACTCGCGCCCGAGGAGCTCGGTCAGGCGGGCGTTCGGCTCTGCATAGCGCTCCACGAGCGCCGCGCGCGTTTCGGGGCTCATCTCCTCGTACGAGGCCCGATTTCGCGTCTCTCTCTTCGACCAGGGCTTTCCTTCCGATGTGGTCGACGCCAGTACGGGAAGGTCGTCCAGCTCGAACTGACGCACGCCGAGGAACCGCAGCGCCTCGGGATAAATCTCCGCCGAGCGGGCGAAGAAGTCCTCGGCCTCGAGGATGAAAAGCTGTGAGCGGGGAAAGTGCGTGAGCCAGCGCTGCAGCTGCTCGGCATAGAGGCCACGCGAGAAATAGGCGTGATGGCGGTGGTGGTGGTGCTTGCGGTGGCCGTCGTGAACGGCACTTTCCTTGAATCCCGCCTTGAACTCCTCCCGACCGGCCAAGCGCTCTTCCTCGGCGGCCAGTGCATCCTCGAACGACAGATCCTCGCGGTTCGAGCGGCGCGTCATCTGGTAGTGGGAGTACGCCCGGTCGACGGGATTCCGGAGGAGGACGAAAAGTCTGACCTCAGGGATGACCGAGGCAACCCGTTCAGGCACGAGTGGGTGAAACATGTAGTACGGCGTTGCCTCGCCTGTCAGAAGGTCGCCGCCGCGGATGCGCGCGAGTTGGCGGTTCGTCGCCGTCGGAAAGAACCTGCGGTACCAGGTCGGCCCGAGCCAGAAGCGCTCGTCGAAGAAGTGAAGCTCCTTGCGGGCCCAGGAGACGCCGACGCCTCCCGGACCGCAGATATCGGGGTGTCGCAGGAGTTGGTTGAAGAGCGTTGTCGTCCCACCCCGCTGCGTTCCGATGATCAGGAATGAGGGCAGGATGCGAACGCGGGCGGTCGCTCGCCGGAAGCGCTCGTCGTTCATCACCCGGGTTCCGGCGGTCTTCGCCTTGCGTTTCATGGTTCGCATCAACGCGGCACCTCGCTCGGCGACGACCAGGCGAAGCGTTCCCCGAGGAGCTCCTCGAGCCGGGCGTTCGGCTCGGCGTAGCGCTGCTCGAGTCTTGCGCGAGTCTCCGGGTCGAGCGTGGAGTACGGCTTCTTGTTGTACTCCGGAAAGTCCTTCAGCTTCCATTCCCGGAGGCCGAGGAACTCGAGGGTTCGGGCGTATGTCTCTGCCGGGTTCGCGTTCAAATCCTCCGTCTTGAGGACGAGAAGCTGCTCACGAGCGAAGTGCAGGAGCCAGCGCTCGAGTTGCTCGGCATAAAGGCCGCGCGAGAAGTAGGCGCGGTGGCGATGGTGGTGGTGCGGGCGCCCGCCGCCGGGGAGCCGGTCGGAGCCGCCCTCGAGTATGAGCTCCTCTATACCTTCGAGGCGCTCGGGCTCGGCGGCGAGCGCTTCCTCGAAGCCGAGCTTCTCGCGGCCGGTGCGCGACATCATCTGGTAGTGCGAGTAGGCCCGCTCGACGGGGTCGCGGAGCAGCGCGATGAGCCGGACGTCGGGGAGGATCGCCGCCACCCGCGCCGGGACGGCCGGATGGAACATGTAGTAGGGGGTCGCCTCGCCCGCCTGGAGGTCGTGCCCGCGCCTGCGACGGCGCTCCCGCGTCGACGCAAGCGGGAAGAAGGAGCGGTACCAGTCGACCCCTTTCTCGAATTTCTCATCGAAGAAATGCGTCTCCTTGACCCACCAGACCGCGGCGTCGCCGCCGCTCGGGCCGGCCACGTCCGGGTGGGCGTGGAGATAGCGGAAGAGCGACGTCGTGCCCGCGCGCTGCGCTCCGATGATGAGGAAGGAGGGCAGGATGCGACGCTCGCGGGTCGCGTAGCAGAAGCGACGTCGCGCCGGCCGGAAGGCGCGCCTCACTGGCGAGAGCAGCGACACCATTCGCAGGATGATAGAGGGCCGCGAAAGCCCTCAGATGTCGTCGTCGGAGCCTTCCCGCTTCAGCTGGAGGAACTCCTTGTACGCATCGACGACGGTGTCCGCATCGTCCCGCATCGAGATCCGGCCCTCGTGCATCCAGATCGCCTCGTCGCAGAGCTCGCGTATCGAGCGAAGCCCGTGACTGACCAGCACGATCGTCCGCGCCTTGCCTGTGAGCTCGCGCATCTTGTCGAAGGATTTCTCCCGGAACCGGGCATCACCGGTCGAGAGCGCCTCGTCGATCATGAGGATGTCGGGGTCCATGTTGATCGCCACGGAGAAGGCCAGGCGTCCGTACATCCCGGAGGAGTACGTGCGCATCGGCATTTCCATGAAGTCGCCGAGCTCGGCGAACTCCGCGATGGCCTCATACTTCGCGGCCACCTGCTCGCGGGTCAGGCCGGCGGCGAGCCCGCCCAAGACGACATTTTCCTGGCCCGTGAGCTCGCCCTTGAACCCGACGCCGAGCGCGAGGAGCGTGCTCACCCGGCCGAAGATCTCCACGCGCCCCTGGCTCGGCGGGAGGATGCCGGCCATCGTGCGAAGGAGGGTCGATTTGCCCGCGCCGTTGACGCCGACCACGCCGATCGTGGTCCCGTGCGGGATCTCGAACGAGACGTCGCGCACCGCCTTGATCTCGCGGATGATCCGTTGCCGCCGGCCGAGGCGGATGAGCGTCTGTTTCAGCGTCGGCTTCTTCTCGACGGCGGTCCTGTAGGTGACCGACAGGTTGTCGACCTTGACCGCCCACGGGGTGGCGTCCGGAGTCGGCTCGAACGTCGCGGCCGGGTTCTCAGAGGCGGATCGCAAACTCACGCTCCCTGGAGATGAAGAAAAGGGTGCCGGCGATGATGGTGCCCACCGCCCACGCGAGGCTCGCGGCGAGCAGCCCGAACGGCGGCGTGCGCCCTTCGATCACGGCGTAGTTGAGCGACCCGAGCATCG
This sequence comes from Thermoleophilia bacterium, assembly GCA_025935275.1. Lineage (GTDB taxonomy): Bacteria > Actinomycetota > Thermoleophilia > Gaiellales > Gaiellaceae > DATEOR01. The sequence goes on along the minus strand of JAICVP010000044.1, from coordinate 3,844 downwards.
GGTACATCGGGTTGCAGTAGAGGATCGGGCGCAGTCTGTCGGGCACGTCCTCGGCGTAGAAGAGGATCGGCGACGTGTAGAGCCAGATGCGCGTGAAGTACGGCAGGAAGTTCGTCAGGTCACGGAAGTACACCTGCGAGGTCGCCGTGAACATCGCGGCGCCGGCGCCGAAGACCGTGATGAGGGCGATGATCGGGATCGCCCAGAGGAGTGAGACCCTGATCGGCAACCCGACGGCCACGTGCACGACCGCGTAGACGGCGAGGGTCGGCAGGAAGCGCATGAACGACTCGAGCACCGACTCGAGGGGGAGAATGAGGCGTGGGAAGGCGGTGTTCAAGATCAGCCTCCCTCCCCCCACAACCGAGCGGGCGCCGCGCGAGACCGAGGTGCTCACGAGCCGGAAGGCGAAGAGTGAGAGCATGAGGTGCGCGAGGAAGATCGACCCCCGTCCGCCGCCCCGGATGATGTAGACGAGAGTGAAGTAGACGATCCCCAGCATCACGGGGTTGAGGATCAGCCAGAGCTGCCCCAGCGTCGTGTTGAAGTGCTGGGCGCGCAGGTTCGTGCGCGCGAGCTCGAAGAGGAACTGGCGGCGCGCCCAGAGCGCGCGGAAGTAGGAGCCGAGGGGCGGCAGCCCGACCTTGTGCGGCTCGTAGACGTGGTACTCGCCGCTGAACTCGTCGCCGCCCGGGGATTCCGCGACCGCGCTCACAATGGGCCATCCTGAGGATTCATCGCGTCCAGATTAGTCGCTCGCCCCTGCGTCCCTTCACTTCAGGCGGCCGGACGCGAGAATCGCGGCCAGGTGCCCGACGACGGCGACCCCCGCGGTCGCGGCGAGCGCCACGACGAGGATCCGGCTTCCGTCCAGGCCGTCCGCGAGGGAGTCGGCGACTGCGGCCACCAGCGCGAGTAGGGAGCCCTCGACCGCCTGGAACGGCCGGATCGCCGGCAGGAGCCTCGGAGCCGCCGGCTCCGCGCTCGGCTCGGCGGCGGGCGCAGGGCGGTCGGAGCGTCCCAGTGCGTACTGGACGAGATGCGTCTCCGACTTGAGGAAGAGGATGAGCACCGAAGCGAGGAGGCCGAGCGCCGTCCAGCCTCCGATCGAGTCCCAGCCCCCGTCGGCGCGCACGCCGATCGCGGCGGGAATGGCGGCCTCCGTGGAGTAATGCGCGAGCTGGTCGATGTAGACGCCGGCGGGCGAGAACTGCTTGCGCCAGCGCGCGACCTCTCCGTCGGAGCAGTCGAGCAGGAGTTGCAGCTGGATGAAGAGCACGCCGAGAACGGCCGGCCAGATTCCGGCGAACGTGAAGCAGAGAGCGCCGAGGAGCCCGGCCGGGATCATGAGGGCGGTGACGCCGTTCGCCGCAAGCGGAGTCGGCAGTACGAGACGGGTCAGGTACGGCGAGAGACGCCGCATGTAGAGGCGCCCGGCCCAGTGCTCGGCACCCGGGCGGGCGAGCAGCCAGTCCGGCTGCGTTTCGGCGCGGAGCTCAGCGATCGAGGGCATCGACGTAGCGACCGACCCGGGCGCGAATCTCCTCCTCGCCCAGGTCGAGGCGTTCGAGGACCGTGTACCGGTCGGGACGGGTGGAAGGGGCGTAGGCGACGGCGGCGGCGAACTCGTCGTCGGCGAGGCCGAGGTCTTTCGGCACCCGAGCGACGCCGTGTCGGCGAAGCGCGTCGTCGAGCAGCTCGAAGACCTCGTCCTCCCGCAGGAAGGAGGCGAAGAGCGCTCCGACGGCGACCTGCTCTCCGTGGCTCGCTCGGTCTGGATAAAGGGCGTCGATGGCATGCGAGATCTCGTGGCACGCCCCGCTGCACGGCCGGCTCGAGCCCGCGACGGCCATGGCGAGCCCGCTCAGGACGAGTGCCTCGGCGAGGGTGCGCTGAAAGGAGTCCGAGCCGATGTCCTCGGTCGTCCGGACGACCGACTCGGCGCCCGAGCGCGCGAAGGTCGCCGCGAGCCCGTCGATCGGCTCGCCGCGATCCACTGCGGCGAGCTCCCAGTCGGCGAGAGCGCTCAGGTTGCTGAGGGCATCGCCGATCCCGGAGCGGGTCTGCTCCTCCGGCGAGCGCCGGACGTAGTCGAGGTCGACGACGACGGCGAGGGGAATGTGGACGCCGTAGGAGCCCTTGCGTCCCTCGTCGTCCTTGAGCGAGGAGACGGGCGAGGCGATGCCGTCATGGGCAAGGTTCGTCGCCACGGCCACCATCGGGAGCCCCGCCTGACTGGCGGCGTACTTCGCCACGTCGAGCGTGCGGCCGCCGCCGATACCCACGACGGCGTCGTGGGAGCCCTCGCGCAGCGCGTCGACGAGGGCCAGGGCCGCCGCTACGCTGCCGCCGTTGACCGAGTGGACGACGCAGTTCTCGAGCGCTGGCTTGACCTCGGCGACGACCTCCTCGCCGAGCCCCGGACCGACAACGACGGCGACATGGCCGCCCGCGGAGATCCGCCTGTCGCTCAGGAGCGCGGGCAGCGCCGCGACGGCGCCGTTCCGCACCTCGATCGCGAGCGGGCACGCGACCATGCGCGCTAGTAGCGCCATGCGATCTCCCGTGCCCGCGCGAGGTCGGCGTCGTCGTCGACCTCGACCCAGTCGACGCTCCCGATCGGCGCGGTGCGCACCGTCTCGCCCCGCGCCACGAGCTCCTGGAAGGCGTCCTCGTAGTAGAGGGAGGGATCTCGCCGCCACGTGGCCTCGAGCGCGTCCGCGAGCGGAGCGGCGGCGGCCGGGCCGATCAGCGCAACCCCGATGTACTCGCCGTCCGCCTCCGCGAGCCCCTTGCTGATCCGCTCCACCGCCCCGTCCCCCCCGAGCGCGACCTTCATCGCTTCCTCGCCCGGCGGTTTGGAGCTGTCCACTGCGAGGACGAGCCCGTCGCCCTGCTCGGCCAGAAGCGCCGTTTCGACGCTGACCGGGTGGACGGTGTCCCCGTTCACGAGCAGCGCCCCCTGCGCGAAGGCCTCGCGCGCGAGCCAGAGCGAGTGGGCGTTGTTCCACTCCTCGGCCCTCTCGTTGAAGACCGGCGAGAGGCGAAGCCCGTGCCGCTCTTCGAGCGCCGGGACGAGCTCGTCGACGCGGCCCGCCGCGAAGCCGGTGACGACCGCCACCTCCTCGACGCGCACGGAGGCGAGGTTGGCGAGGACGAGATCGAGGATCGTGCCGCTCTCACCGAGCGGAAGGAGAGTCTTCGGAAGCTCACGGGTCAGCGGCCCGAGGCGCCTGCCGGGGCCGGCCGCCAGCACGACCGCCTTCACGTCACGTCCGGGCGCATGGGACGACGGTTCTATCATGGCGCCTCGTCCCATGAGCGCAGCGAAGGCCGAGAGAAAGCGGGCCGGCTCGTCCTTCGTCATCGCGACGAGGTCGAGGCCGGACTTCCTTCGCGATGCGGTCCAGAGCCTCGTCGCGCAGAGCGTCCTCCCCGAGGAGCTCTGCATCGTGGACTCGAGCGACGAGACCCCGGCGCGCGCCGAGATCGAGGAGCTTTGCCGCTCGGCGGGCATCCGGCTCGAGTACGTCCACCCGGCTCCGCGCGGGCTGACCGTGCAGCGCAACCTCGGCATCGACCGCACGAGCGGTGACCCGGTCTTCCTCATCGACGACGACGTCTGGCTCGACCCCGACGTCCACGAGGAGATCCTCGCCGAGTACGAGCGCTGGGGGCCCGAGCTGGGTGGAGTGCGCGGGTCGCCGGTTCATCCGCCCAGTCCCGCGAGGACGACGATTCTCTGGCGCAAGCTCTTCGGGATGGGCGGGTGGTGGCCGGAGGCGAGCGGGCGCATGCGCCGCGGCTTCTTCGTCGAGGGGGTGTCGGCCTCCAAGGACGTGCG
>JAICVP010000123.1 GCA_025935275.1 Thermoleophilia bacterium | reverse complement strand
CGAATCACTCTGGGTCGCGTCAACGGCCGGCGCTTCACCTTCAGCGGCGGGTTCGGCATCGACGCCGAGCTCGTGCGCCGCGTCGACACACTCGGACGGGCGAGCGGGAAGCGCGCGAGTGACCTCGCCTTCGCCCGTACGCTCGCCGGGATCTTCGCCGAGAGCCGCGCCCGGTTCGCGCCATCGATGGAGGTCGAAGGACTCGGCCGCGTCGCCTTCGCGCTCGTCGCGAACGGCCACCCGTACAGCTACGTCGGCCGCATTCCGCTGCGCATCGCGCCGAAGGCGCAGTTCGAGCTCGGCCTCGACCTCGTCGCACCCCGCGAGCTCAAGGCAAGGCGCCTGCCCCAGGTCGCTGCTTGGGCGCTTGCCGGCAAGGGCCAGCAGCGCTCCCCGCACGTCCTCTACGTGCACGATGCGGACGAGCTCGTGGTGCGCGCCGACCGACCGACCCCGCTCCAGGTCGACGGCGAGGACCTCGGAGACGTCGACGAGGCGCACTTCGAAGCGGAGCGCTCGGCGCTCCGGGTGCTCGTGCCGGAATAATCCCGGCATGGCCCAGGTGGTTCCCGCCGAAGGGGACATGCGGAGGGTGATCGGGGACGGGGAAGCTCAGCCGGACGGCGAGGTCGAAGGCCTTACCGACCAGGACCTGCTCGAGCTCTACCGCGCCATGGTGCTGCTGCGGACCTACGACGAGCGTTCGGTCGTCTACCACCGTCAGGGCCGGATCGGGACCTATGCGATCTTCTGGGGCCACGAGGCCATGCAGGCCGGCTCGTTCCACGCGCTCGACCGCGAGGACTGGATCTTCCCGTCCTACCGGGAGTCGGCGATCGGCCTCCTCCGCGGCATGCCGCCCGAAACGGTGCTCGCCTGGTGGCGCGGCCACCCCGCGGGCTGGTGGGATCCGCGCGAGTACGGGGTCGCCTCGATCGCGGTGCCCATCGCCACGCACGTGCCGCACGCCGTGGGCTTCGCCTGGGGCAAGAAGCTGCGAGGCGAGAACGGGTGCGCGATCGCCTACTTCGGGGACGGAGCGACCTCGGAAGGGGCTTTCCACGAGGGCGCCAACTTCGCCGCCGTGATGCGCGCGCCGGTCGTCCTCTTCTGCAACAACAACGGCTGGGCCATCTCGACGCCGGTCAGCGCGCAGACCCGCGCAGCGACCCTCGCCGGCAAGGCGGCCGGGTACGGAATGCCCGGGGTCCGTGTGGACGGCGGCGACGTCCTTGCCGTCTTCGAGGCCACCCGGGCGGCGGTGGCCCGCGCGCGGGCGGGTGAGGGGCCCACTCTCATCGAGGCGGTCACCTACCGCTGCGCGCCTCACGCGACGGCGGACGACCCGAGCGCCTACATCGATGCGGAACGGGTGGAGGCCGAGCGCGCGAACGAGTGCCTCGGCCGCTACGAGCGCTACCTCCGCCGGCTCGGGCTCCTCGGCGACGACCTCGTCGAGTCGATCGGCGGCGAGGCGAAGGAGGCAATGCGGGCCGGGATCGCCGCCGCGGAGGCGTTGCCCGAGCCCGACCCCGATCTGGTGACGAGGAACGCCTATGCCGAGTAGGACGCTCGTGGAGGCCGTGAACGACGCGCTGCTCGTGGAGATGGAGCGCGACGACAACGTCATGGTCATGGGCGAGGACGTGGGCCGCGCGGGTGGAGTCTTCCGCGCCACCGCCGGGTTGCTCGACCGCTTCGGCCCCGACCGCTGCGTCGACACTCCCCTCGCCGAGGCCGGGATCCTCGGGACCGCGGTCGGACTTGCGATGGCCGGTTGGCGGCCGGTCTGCGAGATGCAGTACGAGTCCTTCAGCTACCCCTGCCTCGACCAGCTCATCTGCCACGTCGGCCGCTACCGCTGGCGGACGAACGGGAAGATGGAGTTCCCGATCACGATCCGCATGCCGACCGGAGGCGGCGTCAAGGCGCCGGAGCTCCACGAGGACTCGCCGGAGACCTACTACGTCCACACCCCGGGGATCAAGGTCGCGATCCCGTCCACGCCCGCCGATGCGAAGGGTCTTCTCGCGGCCGCGATCCGCTCGCCGGACCCCGTCGTGATCATGGAGCCGAAGGTGCTCTACCGCAGCCCCCGCGAGGAGGTTCCCGACGGCGAGCATCTCGTACCGCTCGGCCAGGCGCGGATCGCGCGCGAAGGCGACGACGTGACGCTCATCGCCTACGGCGGCATGGTCGCGGTCGCGGAGCAGGCGGCGGACGAGCTCGAGGCGAGCGCGGAGGTCGTGGACGTTCGCACGCTCAAGCCGCTCGACGAGGAGACGCTGCTCGCCTCGGTGGCGAAGACCGGACGCGCCGTGATCGTGCAGGAGGCTCCGCGCGTCGCCGGGTTCGGCGCCGAGATCGCCGCGCTGCTCGCCGAGAAGGCGATCCTCGACCTGCGCGGTCCGGTGCTCCGCGTGACCGGCTACGACGCGCCCTTCCCATTCTGGTCGATCGAGGACGAGCACATTCCCTCGGCTGCGCGCGTCGTCGAGGCCGCGGAGAAGCTCCTCTCCTTCTGATGGCCTACGAGTTCAAGCTTCCCGACCTGGGTGAGGGCGTCCGCGAGGGCGAGATCGCGCGCTGGCTCGTGGAGGTCGGGCAGGAGATCGCCGAGGACGACCCGCTCGTCGAGATCCAGACCGACAAGACGACCGTCGAGATCCCCTCGCCCGCCGCCGGCAAGGTCGCGCGGATCCTTGTGGACGAGGGCGAGCTCGTCCCGGTCGGCACACCGCTCGTCTTGATCGGTGCCGATGGCGAAGCGCGGGCGCCTGCCCCGGAAAAGGTGCAGGCGACGCCGCTCGTCAGGCGGAGCGCCGAGGAGCTCGGAGTCGATCTGAGCACTCTCCGGGGGAGTGGGCCGGGCGGCCGGATCACCGCGGGCGATGTGCGCGGGGCTGCCGGACCCGTCGAGGGCGAGCGGCGCGAGCCGCTGCGAGGCGTCAGGCGGCAGATCGCCGAGCACCTCACGCGTTCGCACCGGGAAGTTCCCTCGGTCACCGTCGTCGAGGAGTGCGACTTCACCGCGCTCTCGGAGGCGAGAGGCGAGCGCTCGTACCTCCCCTACGTGCTGCAGGCGGTTGTTGAGGGCCTCAAGGAGTATCCGGAACTCAATGCGACCCTCGCGGGCAACGAGATCGTCTTCTGGGAGCGCTACGACATCGGGCTCGCCGTGCAGACGGAGCAGGGGCTCCTCGTACCGGTGCTTCGCGCCGCGGACGAGAAGTCCCTAGACGAGCTCGGAGAGGAGGCTGCCCGCCTCGCAGAGGGGGCGCGCACCGGGACGCTTCCACCGGAAGAGCTCCGTGGCTCCACGTTCACGGTCACGAGCGCGGGACGGCTCGGGGGTCTCGTCGCGACGCCGCTCGTCAACCATCCCGAGGTCGGGATCCTCGGGTTGCACCGGATCGGCTCACGCGCCGCCGTCGTGGACGGCGAGGTAGTCGCCCGCGAGGTGGGCTGGCTCTCGTGCACCTTCGACCACCGCGTGGTCGACGGGGCGCGAGCGAGCGAGTTCCTCCTCTTGGTCATCGAGCGGCTGCAGTCCGCCTGAAGGCCGATGGGCGGCGGGAGAGGGAGGGGCGGGACCCGCCGCCCGAGGTTCCGCTCAGGCGACGGCGGGTTCGGCCTCCAGCGGTTCGAGGTAGGGGGCGAGCATGCGCTCGATCTGCGGGGCGCTGACCCGGCCTTCCAGACGTTCGACCGGCTTGCGGTCCTTCAGGAGGACGAGCGTGGGCACCTGCGTGACACTGAGCAACTCGGCCCACTCGGGCGATGCGAGGACGTCGATTCGGGAGATCCGCAGGCGGTCTCGCTCCTTGCGCGCGAGGTGGGCGAGGAGACTCTCCATTCGCCGTGCGGGCCCCGACGTCTCCTTGGTGAAGAAGAGCAACATGGGGGTGGCTGTTCGAGGCAATAACCCTCCGGTTTCCTGGTGCTGGAAAGATTTCCCTGCCGCTGAGCAGGAAAAACCCGCAACTTGGGTATCGGGAGGGGTATTGCGGCCGCCCTGGTGGGCGAGGAAGGGCTGGCTAGACTGGGGCGATGGAGCTCTTCGACTGGTACTGGCTCGGCGTGAGCGCCGGCCTTGGTGTCGCGGCAGGGACAGCCGCTGCCTGGATCCAGTCGGCGGGCCCCCGTGTTCCCGGCGCGATCGCGTTTGCAGTCGCCGCGCTCGTGGGGATCTTCGTGGCGTTCTTCGTCGCCGCCTGGGGGCCGGCCGTCTGGGCGGGTGCGGCCACGGTTGCGTGGGTTGCCCTGCGACGGCTCGTGCGGGCCGCCTTCCCCGCTGCTTTCCTCGGCTTGGCGTTGCTCGCCTTCGTCCCGCTGATCGGCTACGTCGAGGCGGTCATCACGCCGCTCGTGGGCGGACGGCTTCGCCGGCGTGCAGGCGAAAAGTACGCGGGCCTTCGGGTCCTCGCGAAGGACTAAATGCCGAAGAAGCTCGTCCTTGCCGTCATCGACGGCCTGACCCCCGCCATGCTGGAGCGGGCGCTCGGGGAGGGGAGGCTTCCCGCGCTTTCATTCCTCCGTGAGGCGGGCTCCTACGTGCGCGGCACGACCACGTTCCCCTCGGTCACGCCGGTCTGCCTGACCTCGATCGCCACCGGTGCTCATCCCGACGCGCACCACATCCCGCACCTCGTCTGGTACCACCGGCGCGAGCGCAGAGTCGTCGAGTACGGGTCGTCCTTCTCGGCCGTGCGCGCGGCGGGGGCACGCCGCTCCATTCGGGACTCGGTCTTCGCGATGACGCACGAGCATGTGTCCCCGCAGGCGCTGACGGCCTTCGAGGCGCTCGACGACGCCGGCCTCGAGACCGCCGCGATCAACTTCACCTGCTACCGGGGACGCACGCGGCACCCGATCAAGCTCCCGCTGCGCTCCGGTCGCAACCGCTGGTACGAGGCTGCCTACGGGCCGCGGCGGTTCTTCTTCTTCAACCTGTTCGAGTCCGATGTGACCGGCGCGCCGCTGGCGATTCGCTCCCGGCCCGAGGGGTCGGTGGACGCCTACGCGGCCACGATCGGCCGCTGGCTGGTCACGCGGGACGGCTTCGACTTCCTCGTCTTCTACCTCCCGGACTACGACTACGCCTCGCACATCTCGGGCCCCGATGCCGCCATGCAGGCCCTCGAGCGCGCGGACGCCGCCGTCGGCGAGCTGGTCTCGGCCGCCGGCGGCCCGGAGGCCTTCCTCGACCGCTACGCCATCGTCGTCTGTTCCGACCACGGCCAGATGCACGTCGACCGGGTCGCCCGCCTGCAGGACTCTTTCGACGACCTCGGCGTCTTCACCGGGCGCCGCGGCACCGTCGCGGACGGGTCCGACGTAGTCGTCACCGCCTCGAACCGCTCGGGCATGGTCTACGCGCTGGACGGCCGTCCGGGGCGCGAGCTCGCCGAACGCCTCGACGGCGCCCCCGGCGTCGACCTCGCGCTCTTCCTCGAGGACGGCGCGGCGATCGCCCGGAAAGAACGGACAGAGGTGCGCTTCGCTCCGGACGAAAACGGCTGGGCCGTTTCGGGAGACGCGGGGATCCTCGTCGGCGACGAGTATCCGAACGCGTTCGAGCGCGTCTGGTGCGCGCTCGCCTGCCCCAACGCCGGCGAGGTGATCGTCTCCGCCGCGGAGGGCTGGGAGTTCGAAGATCTCGGCGGTCGCCACCACGCGGGCGGCGGAAGCCACGGCTCGCTGCTCGCCGGTGACTCCACCATTCCGATGCTCGCGGCAGGGTTCGACGATCCGCCGCTGCCGCGCGACGCCCGCATCACCGACCTCGCGCCGCTCGCGCTCTCCCACTTCGGGGTCCAGCCGCCGCCCACCATGCGGGCGCGCGTCTCGGCTGGTGTCTGAGCGCGCCGAGGAGCGCCAGGCCATGGTGGCCGAGCAGCTTGCCGGCCGGGGCATCACAGACGAGCGCGTACTCGAGGCGATGAGCCGGGTTCCCCGCGAGCTCTTCGTGGGTGACCGCGACCGCCGCAAGGCCTACCGTGACATGCCTCTCCGGATCGGCCACGGCCAGACGATCTCGCAACCGTACATGGTGGCGGTCATCTGCCAGGCGGCCGAGGTGCGGGAGGGAGACCGCGTCCTCGACATCGGTACTGGCTCCGGCTACCAGGCTGCGGTGCTCGCCGACCTGGGCGCCGAGGTGCACACGATCGAGCGGATCCCGGAACTGGCCGAGCGTGCGCGCGAGCGGCTCGCCGAGGCCGGCTATGAGCGCGTGGACGTCCAGCTGGGAGACGGGTCGCTCGGACTCCCCGAGCATGCGCCCTACGACGCGATCGTCGTGGCGGCCGCCGCGCCGGCCATGCCGGGATCGCTCTACGACCAGCTTCGTGTGCGCGGCCGGCTGGTCGTCCCGGTCGGTGGCCAGGAGGGACAGCGGCTCGAGGTGATCGTCCGAAGCCCCGAGGGCCCTGCCGTCGCCCGGTCGGTCCCCT
>JAICVP010000244.1 GCA_025935275.1 Thermoleophilia bacterium | reverse complement strand
GAGCAGCGCGAGCGCGACGGCCGCGCCGCCCACCTCGACCGCCAGCACCGCGCCCGGCACCCGGTTGTTCAGCCCGGCGACGCGGACGGTTTGCATGTCGATCATCTCGTTCAGCGTCTCCACGTAGAGGCGCGGCGCGCTGTCGACCGGCTTGTCATCGAGCGCCTGGCCGGCAAGACCCCAGAGCTCCCGCTGGAGTCGCTGGCCCTCGGCGATGGCCGCGTGCGCTTTCGCGCTGTTCGGGATCGAGTTCGAGAGCGCGATGCTCGCGTCCGTGTAGCGCACGAGTCGTTCCAGCGACTCCGTCCGAACCGGCTCCTGCAGAGTCTGGGCGCGCAGGTACGTCGTGCCGATCGCGTTCGCGTCGTCGACGACCGCGGTTCGCCGGGCCTCATACCGCCCGACGGCCAGCGCGAGGCCGAATGCGAGGAGGAGGCCGACGAGTCCGAGGAGCGCCGCCTGCAGAACTCCCACGGGCTCGCGGAGATGCTCGGACCGGTGGCGAAAATAGCGGCCGAGAAACAGACCGATCGCCGTCGCGCCGAGGACGATTGCAAACAGGATGAGACCGACCTCGACGCTGCTGAGGCTGAAGAACATGTCGCGCACGCTAGTGAGCGGCGGATGCACGCGCAACGCCCCGAGCCTGCGCGCGTCGGGTCGTAGCCCGCCGGGTACCCTCCAGGCCGTGCCGGTCAAGACCGTCCTCGTTGCCTACGACGATCCCGAGAGCCAGACCCTCGACCGCGCCGCGGACTACGCCGAGCAGCTCGGCGCCGCGCTGATCGTCACGAACGTCGTGCCCCCCAAGGACGGCACGCCCGACGCGGAGCGCCTCGCCCAGGAGCGACTCGAGCAGGCGCGCTCATACCTTCAGAGTCGCGGCCTGGAAGCCGAGCTCGTGCCCACGAAGGGCACCCCGGCAGACGCCATCGTCAGCCTCGCGCAGGAGCGAAACGTGGACCTGATCGTCGTCGGGAGCCGGCACAAGCGCTTCTTCGAACGGCTCGTCGAAGGCAGCGTGAACCAGAACGTCCTGCGCCGAGCCGGCTGCGACGTGCTCGTCGTCTACTAGCGCCGGACACCCATGATCCTCGGCTCGCCATCGCGGGCCTCCTGAGCGGCTGTGGACGCGATCCGCCGACGCTTGCGATTGCGATGCTCGATGTGGTGGTCCCCCCATCCTTGCCCGCGAATGCGGGCGCCGCGCTCACGGCAAGCAACATCGCAAAGGCGGCGATGGTGATCCTTGAACCATCCCTTATCTCCTTGGTCGGCGGTTCCCAAAGAGGCGCCGAGCGGAGGCCCCGCGGATCACCATCGGCAATATTTCCAGTTCGTCCCTCATGGAGGGCACTCGTTGGAGTGATCGCTAGGCGGCGTTGCGGTGCGAGCGGCCGAACGCCGTCCGCGTCGTCGCGCTGGCGCGCGCGTAGCTCCGGGTGGCGCGCTCGTCGACCGCGAAAGCCACGGGCCCGTGGACGATCAGCGAGTCGGCGGCGCGCTGCTTCAGGAGGTCGGTGAAGAACTCCTCGGCGAGCCACTCGCGTCCGGGTGCGACCGTCGCGTGCAGTCGGATCCGCGTGAGGTTGTGCGCGAGATCCTCGACGTGCTCGATCCACGGGCGGCGGATGAACGTCGTCGGCCCCTCTGGGAGGATGCGGACGACGTCCTCGACCAGGCGCTCTCCCGGCTCCCGCTTCGCGACAAAGACCTCGATGGCGAGCTCTTTGACGCCGCGCGGCAGCACCGAGACGGCCTGGATCTGGGAGTTGTGGACCTGGATGACCTCTCCTGACAGCGCGCGCAGCCGCGTGCGGCGAAGCGTCACGTCCTCGACCACGCCCTGGAGCTCGGCTCCGACCAGGAGCGTGACGGTGTCGCCGACGGAGAACCAGCGCTCGGCGAACATCGTGAAGCCCGCGATGATGTCGACGAGCAGCCTCTGGGTCGCGAAGCCCGCCAGGATGAGCGCGAACGACGCCCCTGCGATCGCGGTCAGCCGGTCGACCCCGCCGGTGAGCTGACCGATGATCACGACCGCCGCGACGGCGAATGTCACGTAGGTGATGCCCGTGCGGATGACGCTGACCAGCGTCTCCCGCCGCTTCAGGCTCGAGATCTGCCCGGTCGCCTCGAGGTCGGAGTCGGTGTGCCGGCGGTCGTGCCAGGCAAGGATGCGGCCAGCCGCCCACGCGGTCGTGCGCGCGACGAGCCACGCAAGCGCGAAGACGGCGACGATCACGAGAACGCGTCCCCAGGGGGAGGAGAGCGGCGTGTTGTCGTTGAGGAGGCTGGTGAAGTTGTCGAGCATGAGTGCGGGTGTCACAAAGGTGTTCGCCACCGAAGGTATCGGCAGGTGTTCCCGCGTCACAAGGTCAGGCAGGAGAGCTAATCCGAAATTAACGAAGGGCGGCTCTCGGCCGCCCTTCGCGTACCCAGGTGGGCGTTCGTCTAGTGCGACAGCCCGAAGCGGCGCCGGCGTGCGAGAACGCTCGCCGCCCCGGCCGCCAGGAGGAGGACGATCCCGCCCGCCACCGGCGCCCAGACCGGGAACGAGCCCTCGCCCCCAGACGAGGGCACCGCGACCACCGGTTGCGAGCCGACGATCCGCACCGGTGGATACGTGTACTCCCTGTCGGTGAATCCGTCCGTGACCGTGTAGGCGTAGCGGCCCGGCGTCGGGAAGACGATGTCGAGCGTGTACTGCCCGATCTCGCCCGTGGACGTGGCCGCAAAGACCCGGCGCTCGCCCGTGTCGAGGTTCGTGAGCTCGAGCGTGGGCTTCGCATCGGCAGGGAGCCTGCCGTTCAGGTCGATGAGCGTCAGCCCCGTCGACCAGGTTCCGCCGGGAGGCGTCCCGTACGGAGTCGAGCTGAGCTCGACGCCGCCCTCCTTGGCCAGCGCGGCCGAGGCGAGCACCGCCGCGGCCACGAGCCCGAGCGCGAGTGCGATGAGTGAACGTCTCAATCCGGCCTCCTTCGTTTAACCGTCATACACCGCGAGCACCGTCGGGGTTCCGGCGTCGGACCAGCTGAGCTCGAAGGGTGTCTCGGCGCTGTTGTTTCCGTAGTCACTCTCCCGCAGGACTCGTTCGACGTTCACGCGGTGGCGCAGGACGTAGCTGCCGGCCGGAAGCCCGGTGATGTCGATCCACTGCCCTTCGAGGCGCGGCACGTAGTCGTCGCCGTAGCCGGGTGAGATGCCCTCGCGGACGATCAGGCGCTCGGGCTGGCCTCGTCCGCACTCCTGCGTCCACACGGGCTGCTCGGGCTCTCCCGGGAGTTGCACGCTGCGTGCGGCGTTG
>JAICVP010000138.1 GCA_025935275.1 Thermoleophilia bacterium | reverse complement strand
TGCTCGTACGTTCCGATGGAGATGTGCTCGGCGCCGTGGTACGAGGCGAGGTTCGACCCGCGCATGGCGACGGCGGCGGGGCCGACCGCGAGCGCGGCCGCGAGCACCTCCTGAGCCGCGGCAGAAAGCTTGCTCCCGCGGACGAGCCGGACCGCCGCCGCGCTTCCCACCATCGCCGCTGCCACCGACGGGCGCTGGAACGGAAGTTGGGCGGCCGGGAGCCGCCGTCGGATTTCCGGCAGGAGAGCGAAGATCTCCGCCATCCGGGCCGGACCGCGGATCAGGCGGTTCTCGATCTCGGCTGCACGAAACGGCTTGAGGCCAGAAGCGACCTCGAGCCCGCCGTCCTCGTGGCGGACTGCGCACGCCCAGTAGCGGGGCCCGTGCACCAGAACCCCGTTGGCGAGGGCCATGCCCCCCAGCCGAACCTTGTCCCTGCTCACTCTTCGAGTGTACGTGCCACGTGCATGAGGAAGCGGGTTCCAAGCTCGAGGTCGTCCACGGGAATGCGCTCGTCGGCGGAGTGGATCAGCGCCGCCGCCACCTCGGAGTCCATCGCCCGCATCGGGAAGAACCCGTAACAGACGGTCCCGAACGCCGAGCGCATGAAGTGACTGTCGGTGAACCCGGCGTTGACGATGGGGGCGAGCGCAGCGCCGGGCTCCAGCTCGTCCACGAAGCTCTCGATCGCGCGCCAGAGCGGCGTGTCGAGGGGAGACGCCGTGCCGCCCACTCCTTCGACCCAGGCGAAGTCGTAGTTGTCCTCCCCGAGCGCCGCACGGATCTCCGCCTCCGCCTCGGCCTGCGTCTCACCCGGAAGCAGGCGGCAGTCGCAGACCACGGTGCAGAGCGCAGGGATGACGTTCGTCTGCTTGGACGCCTCGATGATCGTCGGCGAGATCGCGTGCGCGAGCATCGGCTCGACGACCGCACGGAGAGGCGGATCGAGCTCGCTCGGGTCGTTCGTCCCCACGAGCTGGAGAAACGCCGCCGCTTCGGGGAGGTCGCGGGTCTTCGGCTGGTACTCGGCCAGCCGCTGGATGAGCCGCGAGGCGCGGACGAGCGCGTTGTCGGCGATTCCCGGCATCGAGGCATGGCCGCTCCGGCCGTGGACGCGGAGGATGAACGGCGAGCTCATCTTCTCCGCGGTCCCGCACAGGTAGGCGGGGCGGCCGTTGATCACGAGCCGGTCTCCCCCGCCCTCGTTGACGCAGTAATCCGCCCTGATCGAGTCGGGATGGTTCGCGCAGAGCCAGGAGAGGCCGAAGTCCTCGCCCACCTCTTCGTCGGCGGAGGCCACGAAGATGACATCGCCGGCCGGTACGAACCCCTCACGGGCGAGGGTGGCGACCGCGACCGCCGCCGCCGCGACGTGGCTCTTCATGTCGAGCGCGCCCCGGCCCCAGATCTCGCCATCGCGAAGCTCGCCCGACCACGGGTCGAGGGTCCACTCCTCCGGGTCGGCGCGAACCGTGTCCGTGTGCGAGATGAGCGCGAGCGTCGGGCCGCCGCGACCCGGGATGCGCGCGACGAGATTCGCACGCTCCGGGACCTTGGCGTAGAGCTCGCACTCCACGCCTGCGTCCTCGAGGTACGCCTGCAAGAGCTCGGCGGCGAGGGTCTCGTTCCCAGGAGGGTTGACCGTGTTGGCGCGCAGAAGCCCCTGCAGGAGCTCGGTCGCCTCGTCACGCACCGAGATCGTGGCCATGGCGTGAGCATACTTCCCACCGTGAGCGACCTCTTCTCCGACGCAGCGCGCGGGCGCCTCGACGATCTCGCGCCTTTGGCCACGCGCCTGCGACCGCGGCGTCTCGACGACTTCGTCGGCCAGGAGCACGTCGTCGGCCCCGGCTCGGCACTCGCACTCGCGATCGCCGCGGATCGCATCGGCTCCGCGATCTTCTACGGACCTCCGGGCAGCGGGAAGACGACGCTGGCGCGCATCGTCGCCGAGACCACCGGCGCGGAGTTCGAGGAGTTGTCCGCGGTCTCGGCCTCCGTCTCGGACGTGCGCGCGGTTCTGCAGCGCGCGACTGAACGGCTTGGGACGGGCGGGACGCGCACGATCCTCTTCCTCGACGAGATCCACCGCTTCAACAAGGCGCAGCAGGACGCGCTCCTCCCGGCCGTCGAATCGGGGCTCATCACCCTGATCGGCGCGACCACGGAGAACCCCTACTTCGAGGTCAATTCCGCGCTGCTCTCCCGCTCGCAGATCTACGAGCTCGAGCCTCTGTCGGACGACGACCTGGCCGTGATCGTGCGCAGAGGCGCTGAGCACCTCGGCACGAAGCTTCCCGACGACCTGGTCGCGCTCGTGGCGCGGCGGGCCGGCGGAGACGCGCGTGCGGCGCTCAACACGCTGGAGCTCGCGTCCCAGACCGCTGCCTCGGAGGGAGTCGCGCTCGAGGAGCGGCACGTCGAGGACGCGGCGCGGCGGCGGCCCGTCGTCTACGACAAGGGTGGAGACGCCCACTACGACTTCACGTCGGCGTTCATCAAGGCGATCCGCGGCTCGGATCCCGACGCAGCCCTCTACTACCTCGCGTCCATGCTCGAAGGCGGCGAGGACCCGCGCTTCATCGCCCGGCGGCTGATCGTCCACGCTTCGGAGGACATCGGCATGGCCGATTCCCGCGCGCTCCTCGTCGCCGTCGCAGCTGCTCATGCCGTCGAGCACGTCGGGCTGCCCGAGGCGCGCCTGAACCTCGCGCACGCCACGATCTACCTGGCGCGCGCGCGCAAATCGAACGCCGTCATCAAGGCGCTCGGCGCGGCCTCGCAGGACGTGCGCGAGCACGGCGCCCTCCAGCCCCCGAAGGCCCTGCGCGACGCGCACTACCCCGGCGCGAAGAAGCTGGGCCACGGACAGGGCTACGTCTATCCGCCCAACGACCCGGCCGGGTACGACGTCGACTACCTGCCCGACGAGCTGAAGGGCCGGACCTACTACGAGCCCGAGGAGGAGTCGTGAAGCTCCACACCTACGAGTGGGGCGACGAGAGCGCGCCGCTCGTCGCCTGCCTGCACGGCGTCACCGGCCACGGGCTCCGGTTCCGCAAGCTCGCCGAGGAGCGGCTGGCCAACCGGTTCCACGTCGTCGCGGCCGACCTGCGGGGGCACGGGCACTCGACCTGGGAGGAGCCGTGGACCATCTCGGACCACGTCGCCGACCTCCTGGACACCTTCGACCGGCCCGCCTTCTGGATCGGACACAGCTTCGGCGGCCGCCTCACGATGCACGTCGCCGCGGCGCGGCCCGACCTCGTCCAACGGGCGGTTCTGCTCGACCCGGCCATCCTCATCCCGCCGCCGCACTCCCACCAGCTCGCGCAGGAAGCCCGCGCGGAAGAATCGTACGGCTCAGTGGAGGAAGCGATCCAGGGGCGGACCGTGCGCAGCGGCCTGGCGCACACACCGCGCGAGATCCTCGAGGAGGAGTTCGCCACGCATGGGTACACGGACGACGACGGCCGGCTCCGCCTGCGGTACTCGGCGAGCACCGTGAGCGGGGCGTATCTCGAGCTGGGCACGGCACCGCCCCCGTTCGACACCCTGCGCGTACCCACCCTCGTCGTGGTCGGCGCCCTGTCGGTCGTCGTCGCCGGCGGCCAGCTCGAGCTCTATCGCCGCGCGCTCGGCGACCTCATGACCATCGAGGTCGTACCGGGCGGGCACAGCGTCCTCTGGGACGCGTTCGACGAGACCGCAGCCGCGATCGACGCGTTCCTCGAGACCTAGAGGATTCGCTCCCCGAGGGCGCTGGCGACGAGCTCCACGGCGAGCTGGGCCGTCGCGTTCTCGCGGTCGAGGATCGGGTTCACCTCGACGACGTCCATGGAGCCCAGCAGGCCGGACTCGGCCACGATCTCCATGGCGAGGTGCGCCTCCCGGTAGGAGAGACCGCCTCGCACGGGCGTTCCGACCCCGGGGGCCACGTCAGGATCGACGACGTCCATGTCGAGGGAAACGTGGACGAACGCGGCGCCGGCAACCCGCTCGAGCGCCTCGCGGACGATGGGCTCGACCCCGCGCCTGTCGAGGTCGGTCATGGTGTGGACGGAAACGCCGAGCCGTCGCACCAGGTCGCGCTCCCCGTCATCGAGGGAGCGCACGCCGATGAGGAAGACGTGCTCGGGCTTCACGGCCGGGAGAGGCCACGCATCGCTCGCGAACGCCTCGTCCGCCAGGCCGAGCGCCGCGGCCAGGGGCATACCGTGGACGTTCCCGCTCGGAGTCGTCTCGGGGGTGTTCAGGTCGCCGTGCGCGTCGAACCAGAGCACTCCGCCGGCACCGTGCGTCGCGGCGAGGCCGCCGAGAGTGCCGAGAGCGATGGAGTGATCGCCGCCGAGGACGATCGGAACCGAGCCCTCCGCGGTCACCGTCGAGACACGGCGAGCGATGCGCTCGCAGGCGTCCTTGATCTCGGCGAGAAAGCGGGCCTGCGGGTCGCCTGACGCGGCCGCTTCCGGGACCACGGTCTCGACGTTGCCCCAGTCCGCACACTCGAGACCCAGGCGCACCAGCCGGTCGTCCAGCCCGGCGTAGCGGATCGCGGACGGCCCCATGTCGACGCCGCGCCGCCCCGAACCAAGGTCGAGCGCGCCGCCGATGACTGCAAGCTTTCGTTCGAGCACGGAAGGGAAGGCTAATCAGCCGGCGACGCGCAGGGTGCCTTTGATCGCCAGCTCGGCGTGCGCGGTGACGCACCCGAATTGCGGAGTCTCCGTGTGTTCGATCGTGCCCTCGAACTTCGTTGCCCTCCACTCGCCCGCGATTGCCCTCGCCTTGATCACCTTGAAGTCGATCTCGACGTCGGAGGTCGAACGCGTGCCCTCGCAGAGGCTGAGAAAAAAGCCTCGATAGGTCCCCTGGTAGGCAGCGCGCCTTTTCTCCAGGACGGCGTGGAGCCCCTTCAGGCCGATATCGGTCCAGACCACGTCGCAGGCACCGTGACGGCACTTCGGCTCGAACTGCGAGCCGAAGGTCGGGAGCGAGTAGTCCCCGTACCCGTAGTGGCTGATCTCCTTCGTCGTGATGCTGAAGCCGCCTTCGACCCGCGCCTTCTGCAGCGAAGGCGTCTTGATCTTCACCTCGTCGACGGCGGGATCGGACTCCCCGTTCGCGCCGATCGAGCGGATCTCGTAGCGGTACGTCTTCCCGGGGCGGACATCGGTATCCGTGTACGAGGTCGACGTCGTCGAGGCGAAGACGTTGCGCCCGTTCCGGTCGAGCTCATAGTTCTCGATCTTGGCGCTCGCCGGATCGGCGCTCCAGGAGAGATGAACCGAGAAGCCGTCCGCGGTCGCCGAGAACCCGACCGGTGGGAGAAGGGCCTTCGGCGCGGGCTTCGACTCACCCTCCGCCTCTTCGCCCCCACCGCTGTCGCAGCCGCCGAAAGCGAGGGGCACCGCCACGAGGAGCGCGCACCAGAACGACCGCCTCCGAGCCCTATCGACCCCGACCACGTCGCCTCCTTTCCCGACCGGCCGAGCCAGATCGTCCTCCCCGGACACACCGGGGTCAAGGGACCGTCCGATACTCTTCGTCGGCGAGAACGCGCGGCGAGGTAGCTCAGTTGGTAGAGCACACGGCTGAAAACCGTGGTGTCGCCGGTTCGATTCCGGCCCTCGCCATCTCACCCTGCACGGACCGGAGCGCGAAAAACGACGTCCGGGCCGGTGCTACCG
>JAICVP010000038.1 GCA_025935275.1 Thermoleophilia bacterium | reverse complement strand
CTGGCCGTCGCGGGGCGGACGGATGCCGGCGTCCATGCCCTTGCCCAGGTGGCGAGCTTCACGGGGTCGGCAGGCCCTCCCTCGCACCGCGCGCCGGTGGCCCTGAACGGCGTCCTCCCGGACGACGTCGCCGTCATCGCCACGGAGGAGATGGACGACGACTTCCATGCTCGTTTCTCCGCCAAGGGCCGCTCCTACGTCTACCGAATCTGGCGGCGCGAGACGTCGTCTCCCTTTGAGCGCGGTAGCGCGCTCTGGTGGCCGCGCCCGATCGCTGAGGAGGCACTCGCCGAGTGTGCCGCCGCCCTCCTGGGCGAGCACGACTTTCGCGCCTTCACGCCCACCGAGACGCAGCACGAAGTCTTCGTGCGCGTGGTCGAGGCAGCCGAGTGGCGCCGCGACGGCGACCTGCTCGAGTTCCGGATCACTGCAGACAGCTTCCTGCGACACATGGTCAGAACCCTGGTCGGTACGATGCTGGAAGTGGATCCGGCGGCCTTCAAGCGTCTGCTCGAAGGACGTCCACGTGACGAAGCCGGAACGACTGCTCCTCCCTGGGGCCTCTATCTCGAGCAGGTTCACTACTAGGCATGCGCTATCCGACCGTCCTCTTCGACCTCGACGGCACGCTGATCGACTCCGGGGAGATCATCCTGTCTTCCTTCCGCCACGCGACGAACACGGTGCTCGGTCGCCAGATCCCGGACGAGGTGCTCGCCGCGGCGGTCGGCGGCTCCAATATCTACGACCAGATGCGGGCGTTCGACGAGGAGCGCGTGGACGAGCTCGTGCGCGTCTACCGGGAGCACAACGAGCCGTTGCACGACGACCTCGTCGCGTTCGAGGGCATCGAGCGGGTGCTCGACCGCTTCAAGACCGAAGGCCGGCAGCTCGGCATCGTGACCGCGAAGCGCCGCAAGACGGTCGAGCTCGCCTTCGCCATCCTCCCGCTCGAGCCCTACTTCGACACCGTGGTCACCTCGGAGCAGACCGAGCACCACAAGCCGCACCCCGAGCCCGTGTTGACCGCACTCGACCGGTTGGGCTCCCGGCCCGAGGAGGCGGCGTTCGTGGGGGACTCGCCGTTCGACATGGGCGCGGGCAAGGCGGCCGGCGTCTTCACGGTCGCGGTTTCCTGGGGGAAGATCCATCCGGTCGAGCGCCTGCGTGAGACCGGCGCCGACGCGGTCGTGCACTCGCCGGAGGAGCTGCTCGATGTCCTCTAGGACGAAGACGGTCGAGGGGCGCATCGCCGAGCTCCGCGACCAGGTCGACTACCACCTCTACCGCTACCACGTCCTCGACGAGCCGGAGATCCCGGACGCCGAGTTCGACAAGCTCTGGGACGAGCTCCTCGAGCTGGAGCGAGAGCACCCGGAGCTCCAGACTCCGGACAGCCCGACGCAGCGGGTCGGGGCGCCGCCCTCCGACAAGTTCGCGAAGGTCGAGCACCCGACGCCGATGGGCTCGCTCGAGAAGGTCACGACCGACGAGCAGCTCGAGAAGTGGCATGCCGACGTGGTCAAGCGCCTCGGGACGGATGACGTGCGCTATGTGACGGAGCCCAAGATCGACGGCCTCTCCATCAACCTTCTCTACGAGGACGGCGTCTTCGTGCGCGGCGCGACGCGTGGCGACGGCTCCCGGGGCGAGGACGTCACCGTCAACCTGAGGACGATCAAGGCGATCTCGATGCGCATGCAGCTTGAGGACGGGGAGGCCCCACCTGCCCTGCTCGAGGTGCGTGGAGAGGTCTACCTGCCGCTCTCGGGTTTCAACGAGCTGAACGAGCGGCTCGTCGCCGAGGGCAAGAAGCCGACGCCGAATCCGCGCAACGCCGCGGCGGGCTCGCTTCGCCAGAAAGACTCGTCGATCACCGCCGCCCGGCCGCTCGCGATCTGGATTCACGGCCTCGGCCGGCGGGAAGGGCTGCCGGCGGAGGGTCATTGGGACTCCCTGCGGTGGCTCCGGGATCACGGCTTCCGCACGAACCCGTACGCGGAGCTGCATGAATCGATCGAGTCCGTCGCGAAGGCATGCCGCGACTGGGAGAAGCGCCGCATCGAGCTCGACTACGAAATCGACGGGCTCGTGATCAAGGTCGATTCCTTCGCGCAGCAGGACCGGCTGGGGGCCCTCCACCAACGTCCGCGCTGGGCGCGGGCTTACAAGTGGGCGCCGATGACCGCGGTGACTCGGCTCAACAAGATCCTCATCCGGGTCGGCCGCACGGGGGCCCTGAACCCCTGGGCGCTGATGGAGCCCGTCGAGGTCGGCGGCGTCACCGTCTCCCGCGCGACCCTCCACAACGAGGAGGACATCAACCGCAAGGAGATCCGCGAGGGCGACGACGTCATCGTCCAGCGCGCCGGCGACGTCATCCCGCAGATCGTCGGTCCTGCCGGGCCGCACCGGAAGGGAACAAAGCGGTTCCGCATGCCGAAGAACTGCCCGCTCTGCGGCACGGAGATCGTGAAGCCCGAAGGCGAGGTCATGCATCGGTGCCCGAATCGCGCGTGCCCCTCGCGCGGGTTGGAGACGCTGATCAACTGGGTCGAAGGGCCGGCCGACATCGAAGGCGTCGGCGAGCAGACCGTCCGGCTTCTCTGGGAGAAGGGGCTCGTCAGGTCGCTGCCCGACCTCTACCGCCTGACGAAGGAGCAGCTGCTCGAGCTCGAGGGCTTTGCGGAGATCTCGGCGAGCGCCGCCATCGACGCCATCCAGGGGTCGAAGCAGGTGCCGTTCTCGCGCGTCCTCCTCGGCCTGAACATCCCGAAGCTCGGCTGGGTGCTCGCCCAGAGCCTCGCGCGCCACTTCGGCAACGTGGACAGGCTCCTCGCCGCCTCGCAGGAGGAGGTCGAGGAGGTGGACGGGTTCGGGCCCGACCGCGCGGAGATCATCGTCGAGTGGTTCGAGGACGAGCAGAACCGGGCGCTCGTGGAGGAGCTGCGCTCCCTGGGCCTGCGCTTCGAGCTCGGCGAGGAGGACAAGCCGAGAGAAGGGCCGCTCACCGGCAAGACCTACGTCATCACCGGGACGCTCGAGCGCTGGTCGCGCGAGCAGGCAGCGGCGGCCCTGGAGGCCGCGGGCGCCAAGGTCACGAACTCGGTCTCGGCGAAGACGACCGCCCTCATCGTCGGAGAAGAGCCGGGCGCCTCGAAGCTCACGAAGGCACAGAAGACGGGCGTCGAGCTCCTCGACGAGGCCGCGCTCGAAAAGCTATTGGCCGGCTAGCACCTGCGCGAAGCGGTCCTGCGCCTCGCGGGCGTACCACCAGGGGATCGGGCTCCCGTTCATGAGGATCGAGAAGATGAACCGCGACCTCACGTAGCCTGAGAGAGCCGACGCAGAGTCCGTGGTCCCGGTCTTGGCGTACACGTTTCGGTATGCAGGCCCGCTCGTCATGCGGTCGACGAGGGTCCCGTTCACGCCGGCGGTCGGCAGGGAACCCAGGAACGAGGGCGAGATCTTCGAGTCCGTGTACGCCGAGCGCAGGAGCCGGGCGACCGCCTTGGCCGTCAGGCGGTCGTACGCCGAAAGGCCGGAGCCGTCCGAGAGCACGACGCCACGCAGCGGGACGTCGCGCGAGCGCAGCTCCTTCCTGATGACGCGTGTGCCCGCCCAAGTCGAGCCCTCGTCGGCCTCGACCGCGCCGAGGAGCTTGGTCAGCATCTCCGCATAGAAGTTGTCGCTCTGCCGGTCCATGGTGCGCACGAGCCAGCGGAGCGCCGGGGACCGCTCGGTGGCAAGCACCGTCGAGCTCGGGTCTGCACGCCCCAACCGCGCCCGGCCGGCCACTTGGATTCCGCGCTTGAGGAGCTTCGCGCGCAGCATCTTGGCGGCCGCGAGCGCAGGCTTCCCCGTGATGTAGCCCTTGAAGTGGGCGCGGTTGACGATGAGCGCCGACAGCGGCGGGCACTCGTCCTTGTAGAAGGAGGGCTTCCAGCCGGGCCCCATGCGCACCTTGTCGAAGAAGGACTCGTCTCCGACGATCGCGCCGGACACGCGCGTGATCCCGAGATTCTTGACGGCGCGTGCGAAGCGGCCCAGCTGCGGGCCCGAGAGGGCGGGATCCCCGTAGCCCTTCAGGATCAGCCTCCCGTGCCAGATCGTGCCCGTCTGGCGTCCCTGCCCGCGAAGCTCCGTCGGGATCGTGTAGCCGGGTCCGAGGATGGAGAGCGAGGTCACTGCGACGGGCAGCTTCTCGTTCGAGGCCGGCTTCAGCGAGATTGCCGAGTTCTTGCGGTAGACGTAGGCGTTCTGCGAGAGGTCGAACACGATCGCGCCCGTCTGGCTACTGGAGACGCCCTGCGCCCGCAGCGCGCGGTCGAGGCGGGTCTTCAAGGTGGCGCCGGCGGGCGCGGCCGCTGCGAGGGCCACGAAAACGGCCGTCAGAGCGAGAAGAGCACGCGTCCAGGAGATGGGTCTCCGGGGTCTCGAGGATAGGCCTTCCGGCCCATGAACAGGCCGCGGCCAGGACCCATAATCGGTCGTGCTCATGGCAGACCTTGCCCCTCTCCTCGAGCGCATCACAGCGCTGCTCAAGACCCGCTCCGCCGACCCCGGGAAGCCCCTCGTCACGGAGATGGAGGATACGTTGACGGACGGATACGCGCGAGCCCTACAGCTCGACAGCGAGCGTTTGCGGCTCGAGCGCCGGATCGGCGAGCTCGCGCACAGCGTCGAGGGCCCCAGGGAGGCCGACGAGCTCAAGGCCCTTGCAGGCCGCCTGCGCGACATCGACCGGGAGCTGGACGGCCTCCGCGGCCAGCTCGGGGCTCTCCAGAGGCACCTCGAATCCGTCCGCGCGGCCGCCTAGCTAGACGATCCCGCTTCTGACCGCGTAGACGGCCGCCTGAATGCGGTTCTCGATCTGCAGCTTCATGAGGATGTTCGAGATGTGGTTCTTGACCGTCTTCGGGCTGATGAAGAGCTCACTCGCGATCTGGGCGTTGTCCTTCCCGTTCGCGATGAGCTTCAGGACCTGGAGCTCGCGGTCCGAGAGTTCGGCGCGGATCGTCTCGGCGGCATCGATGTCCTTCGACTGTGCCCGCAGCCGCTGCAGGACCTTGGCGGCGATCTGCGGCGAGATGAGCGACTCGCCCTCGGAGGCGGCGCGGATCCCCGCGATGAGCTCCTGGATCGAGGAGTCCTTCAGGAGGTAGCCGCACGCACCGGCCATGACGGCGTTCATGACGTCGTCGTCGTCCGCGGAGATCGTGAGGACGACCACCCGGCTGAGCGGTGCCAGGCTCGAGAGGCGCCTCGTCGTTTCGACCCCGCCGGCGCCCGGCATGTTCAGGTCCATGATCACGACGTCGGGAGCGAGGTCGGACGCGAGCCGAATGGCCGCCTCGCCGTTCTCCGCCTCTCCGACCACGTTGACTCCCTCCTGCTCGAGGAGATTGCGGAGCCCTGTGCGGAAGAGGTCGTGGTCGTCGACCAGGAGCACCCGAAGCTCGTCCAGCCCCTTGGCGCCCTCTTCGTCCCCCCTCATCGCCCTCGCGCTCAAAACGCCCCTCCCTCGCGCTTGAGACGGGCAGTGTAGTCGCTTCGGGCCGGGTCAGTGCAGGGTGATGGTGACCGTCTTTCGGCCCCAGGCGATCGCCTGGTCACACGACTCGAACCAGACGTCGATCGTTTCGCCCTGCACGGCCGAGCCGGTGTCGGCGGCGACGCCCTCCCCGTACCCGGGCACGTACATGCGCGTGCCGAGCGGGATGACCGACGGGTCGACGGCGACCACGCCCGGGCTGGTGGGAACTCCGGTCGCCGTGTTGCCTTTCAGGCAGTAGCCCGTCGACGAGACCGTCATCTTGCTTCCGTCCGCGGGCGGAGCGGGGGGCACGCTTGGAGCACTCGGAGCGCTCGTGTCTTCCTCCGTGAGGTCTGCCGAGGTGTTCGAGGCCTCCGTGGCCTGGGCGCTGAGCTGCGCGATCTGGTTCTGGTTCAGCTGCGCCTGGCGGCGCAGGTTCGCGAGGTACGCGGCGCGCGCCTCGCGCGCGGCCGCGAGCGCCGAACGCGTGGCGCGGGCGTCCGTGAGTAGCTCATTCAGCTCGGCCTCGCGCGCGGCGAGGCGGCTGGAAGCGGCACGGAGCGCGACCTTGGCCCGCGCGAGCTGGCCGACGATCTCCTTGTCCTGCGTGGCGAGCCGGTTGAGCCCGTCGAGAGCGGACACGATCTCGTCCAGCGACTCCGCCCCGAGGAGCACCGCCAGCGGATCGACGTCGCCCTCCACGTACAGCTGGCGCAGGCGGGAGGCGAGCTGGCTCTGCGCCGTCTGGAAGCTCGTCCGTGCGACGTCGAGGGCCTTCTGGGCCGCCTCGCGCTGCTTCTCGACCTCCGCGCTTCGCTCCTCCAGCGCGCCGATCCTCCGCTCGGACTGGGCCAGCCGGGTCTGCAGCGAGTAGAGCTCGAGCAGCGCGCTCTGCGAGTGAGCGCGGAGGCTTTCGTTGGCGGTGCGCAGGCCGACGACGCGGTCACGGACCGCGGGGTCGTCGGCGCGCGCCCACGTCGCGGTGACGAGGAGAGCGATAACGGCCGCGCAGGCAACCGCGAGCCGAGCCGGACGCATTTGCCATCTCGCCCGCACGAGCCCAGCACCCTAACACGGCCCTTCGAACGCCTGATGCAGGGCCGGACGGGTGCGTTTGCGCCCCGTCGTGAGGCCCTGTTACCATCCTCGACTTGTGACTGCGGCGCGTCCCCCAGCCTGCGTCTGCGTCCGTCCCGTCTAGGCGGTTCTTATCCGAGCGACTCCACGACACTCGTTCTTTTTCGCGCTAGTCAGCGCCCTCGCAGCGGCCTCGTTCTTCGCCGCCGGAGCAGGCGCCTCCCCATCCGTCGCATCGAAGCAGGCGGAGGCCCGGCAAGTCCTCGCACAGATCCAAGCCATCGACGCGAGCCTCGAGCACGTGATCGAGTCGTACAACTCGGCGCAGATCAAGCTCGACTCCATCGAGGCGGACCTGCGCGTGAACGAGAACCGGCTCGCGGTCGCGAAGGCCAACTACAAGCAAGCGGAGGCGACGCTGTCGGCACGGCTCGTCACCCTTTACACGTCGGGTGAGGAGAGCACCCTGGAGGTTCTCCTCGGCTCGTCGAGCCTGGACGACCTGCTCGACCGCGTCGACACCGTCAATCGCCTTTCCGACCAGGACACCCGAATCGTCAACGAGGTCCGCGCCTTCAGGACGGAGATCAAGGAGCGCGAGGCCAAGCTGACCATCGCCCGCTCCGAGCAGGAACGCGTGGTCGCCGAGCGCGCGGCCAAGCGGGACTCGATCCGGAACCAGCTTGCCGAGCGCCAGCGGCTCCTGGGCAGCATCAAGGATCAGATCGCGAAGATGCAGGCCGCCGAGCAGGCGGCGCAGCAGCGGCTCGCCAACCAGGCGGAAACCAGGGTTTCCAACGACTTCGGCGGCAACCCGGCCGGCCACTACAGCGGGGTCGTCGGCGTCGCGATGCAGTACCTCGGAGTTCCCTACGTCTGGGGCGGCGCCTCACCGAGCGGCTTCGACTGCTCCGGCTTAACGATGTACGTGTACGCCCAGGTCGGCGTCTCGCTCCCGCACAACGCGGCCATGCAGTACAGCTATGGGAGCGCGGTCTCGAGGGAGAGTCTCGCGCCAGGAGACCTCGTCTTCTTCAACGGGCTCGGCCACGTCGGCATCTACATCGGCGGCGGGCAGTTCATCCACGCACCGCACACGGGCGACGTCGTGAAGATCTCGAGCCTGTCCGAGTCCTGGTACGCCTCGACGTACGTCGGGGCTCGCAGGCTCTAGCTCCTCAGAAGGACAGGTCTTCCTCGCCCGAGCGCGGGACGCGTTTGCGCATGCGCACGCGGGTGCCGTCCCCGGCCGACGCAAACTCGACCTCGTCAACGAGGGCGAGCATGAGTGGGATCCCGCGGCCGCCTTCGGCGTCGACGGGGCAATCCTCCCGAATACGCGGGTCGAACCGCCCACGATCCACGACTTCGACGTCGACAGCGCCCTCGGTGCATGTGATCGCGACCTCGACCGCATGCTCGCTCGGAGCTCCCTTGAGCGCGTTGGTCAGCGCCTCCGTGGCCGCCAGCTTGAGCTCGAAGCGGGCCGGAGCGGGGAGCCGGCACTCCGAGGCAACCCGGTCGAGTGCCCGCCGGAGCGTACTGGTCGCGTTCGGCTCGTTGCAGAACTCGAGCCTGATTGTCCTGTTCGCCTGTGCCATGCCGCCCTTTATGGCGCAAAAACGAGGTTTCTAGCTGTTTTGCGTCGCCTCTTCTACAACGGTCGAGCAGCGGGGAGGGTTGCGGGCAGGGGCGGAGAATGTAAGAGGCCCCTCGGCTAGGCTTAGACACTTATGCGCACGATCTGGAACGGATCCATCAACTTCGGCCTCGTCAACATCCCGATCGGGTTGGCGGTGGCCCAGCAGCGCAAGGACACGTCGTTCCGCACCTTGCACCGCGAGTGCGGGACGCCGATCAAACAGAAGCGCTATTGCCCGCTCCACGAGCGCGACGTCGAAGCCGACGAGCTCGTCAAGGGCTGGGAGTTCGCCAAGGGCCAGTTCGTGATGGTCGAGGAATCCGATCTCGAGGCCGTCGCGCTCCAGCGCTCGCAGTCCATCGACATCCTCCGCTTCGTCCCGATCGAGCAAGTCGACCCGATCTACTTCGACCGCGCCTACTACCTGGCACCGGCCGACGCGGAGGCCCAGCGGCGCCCGTACGTGCTCCTGCTCCGCGCCATGCAAGACGCGAAGATGGCGGCGGTCGGCAAGTTCGTGCTCTGGGGCAAGGAGAACCTCTGCCTCATCCGTCCGCTCGGCGATTCCCTTGCGCTCGAGACGCTCTACTACGCCGAGGACGTGCGCGCCCGGGAGGAGATCGATGCCTCCGTCGGCGAGATCGACGTCAAGGGCCCGGAGCTCGACATGGCCAGGCAGCTCGTCGAGAGCCTCGTCGGGGACTTCGATCCCGAGGAGTACGAGAACGAGTACCGCAACGACCTCCGCGCCATGCTGGAGGCGAAGCTCGAGGGCAAGGAGATCGTCGCCCCCGAGCCGGCCAAGGAAGCGCCCGTCGTCGATCTCATGGAGGCGCTCAAGGCGAGCGTGGCCCAGGCGCGGAAGGACAAGCCGGCCGCGGCGAAGCCGAAGGCCAAGGCCAAGAAGGCCGCCGCGCCGAAGAAGCGCGCCGCCGCCCGCTAGGGCGCGGATTGAACACGCTGCCCGCGCGTCACCCGGGGGACATCTGGGCCGTCGGGGAGGCTCGCGACTCGAGCGGGTTCACCTACTACCCGCAGGCCCTGCACTGCTGCTGAGCGGCTAGGCCTTACGCGGCGGAGGCGCGGGTGGCACCGGACGCCTCGAGCTGAGCCTGGAACAGGCTCTTGTCGATCTTGCCGTGGTAGATCGGGATGGCTTCCTCGATGCAGACCCGGATGACCTCGTCTCGATCGAGCCCCAGCTCCTTCGACAGCTCCTCAGGCGTTAGGTGATTGGCCACGACGTCTCCTTTCGATCTTGCCCATGAAAAAGCCCGCTCACGGCGCGCGGCCGGGCGGGCTAGGTCAGTCCTTCCATGTGAGCGGAGCGGCTCAAAGGCTCCGCACCCCTTCCAAGTCCATGGACGCAGGATACTTTTCCTGTGTGAGCGAAGCAACGCTCCTTCCCGGCTTTACCCCGCACTTTGCGGAAATCGACGGCGTGCGCACCCGGTATTTCCTGGGTGGGGATGGGCCGCCGCTCACGATCGTCCACGGGCTTGGGGGCGCCGCCGTCAACTTCACCAGGCTCGGGCCGATCCTGGCGCGGAAACGGCGCGTCCTCATCCCCGACCTGCCCGGTCACGGCCTCTCGGAGCCGCTCGAGCGCGTGGAGGGGCTCACCACGTACTCGCGTCACGTGCAAAAGGTCGCCGAGCTGGAAGGGATGCTCCCCGGAGCTCTCCTCGGCTACTCCATGGGCGGCGTCGTCGCTCTGCGGCTCGCCGTCGAGGAGCCCGACAAGGTGACGGCGCTCGCGCTCGTCGCGCCCGCGGGCATCGTCTCGACCACGCGGCGCGCCGAGATCTGGCTTGCCGTGACTGCCGCGCTGCGCCCCGCCCAGGTGATGACACGCTTCCGGGGCACCTTCGCGCGGAGGCCGAGGCTGCGGTGGCTCCCGTTCGGGCTCTGGGGCGCGGCCGACCCCCCGGCGCTCGAGCCGGATTCGGTCCTGGGCTTCCTCGAAGGTCCCTCTCAGCACACCGACGTGGGCAGCGCAGCCCGGGCTCTCTTCGGGGACGACCCACGTCCTGACCTCGACCGCGTCCGCTGCCCTGCGCTGCTCATCTGGGGCTCCCGCGACCGCCTCGTGCCGCTCAAGGACGGCTTCGAATACGCGCGGCGCCTGCGCGCGCCCATTCGCGTGCTGCCGGCCGCCGGGCACCTCGTGGTCGGCGAGCTCCCTGAAGCCTGCGCAGGGGCCCTCGAAGGCTTTCTAGACGGGGTTGGGGAGGTCGACGAACTCCCACTGGAGGCCGAACTCGTCGGCCAGCTTCGCCGCGAGCGCGCGGACGCCTAGCGTCTCGGTGGCGTAGTGCCCGCCGGCGACGAAGTGGATGCCGGCCTCCTTCGCGGCGTGCTTCGTGGGCTCGTCCGCCTCGCCGGTGACGAAGCAGTGGTAGCCCTCCGCGGCGGCCTGCTCGACGTAGCGTGCGGCCCCGCCCGTGAGGACGGCCACGCGCTCGATCTCCTCGGGCCCGTACGAGAAGACGAGCGGCATGCGATCCAGCTTGTCCTGCACGAGCGCGGAAAAGTCGCTCATCGCGACCGGTGCCGCGAGCTTCCCGCCGAAGCCCCAGGGCGTGAATCGCTGCTCGGTCTCGACGCCGAGCTCCGAAGCGAGTAGGGCGTTGTTGCCGATCTCCGGGTGCGCGTCGAGGGCGAGATGGTAGGCGGCCAGCGTCAGGTCGTAATCGAAGAGCGCCTTCAGGCGGCCGCGGAGGACGCGGTCGACGACGCGGGAGTCCTTGTCCCAAAAGAGGCCGTGGTGGGCGATCACAAGCTGCGCTCCGGCCTCGCCGGCACCGGTGAAGAGGTCGCGCGAGGCGGAGACGCCGCAGGCGATCTTGCCGACGTCCTCCGAGCCGAGCACCTGAAGGCCCATGGGCCCGTAGTCCGGATAGGCGTCGAGCTCGAGGTACTCGGCGGCATAAGCCAGGATCTCGTCGCGAGAAACCATTCAGCTAACCTATTCGAGCCTCGGGGTGTAGCGCAGCCTGGTAGCGCGCGCCGTTCGGGTCGGCGAGGTCCCCGGTTCAAATCCGGGCACCCCGATACTTATGAGACCATCCCTGTAGCGATGCGACGCGCTCGCAGGACAGGTCTCGCCCTCCTTTCCCTGGTCGCGGCGGCGTTGCTGGTGCCGAGTGCGGCGTCGGCCCATGCCGTCTCGGGGATTGACTACCGCTTCCCCCTGCCGATCTGGCTCTTCGCGCTCGCCGCAGGAGTGGCGGTGCTCGCCTCGGCTCCGGCGGCGATGTTCGCCGTCCGCTCGAATACGTCCTGGACGGGCGGCGACTTCTACGGCTCGATCCGGAGGCTGCACCTCGGGACGATCGGGCTCGTCGTCTTCACCCTCGCCCTCGCCGATGTCGTGGTGGGCGGGCTCTTCGGGCCGGAGGACTTCTTCGAGAGCCCGGCCACGATCGTGATCTGGATCGACTTCTGGGTCGGGCTCGGCATCGTCACCGCGCTCGTCGGGAATGCATGGGACTTCGTCAGTCCCCTCTCCGCGGCCGGCCGCGCCCTCGAGCGCACCCTCGTCTTCCGAGGCGCGAGCGCGCTTCGCTACCCGGAGCGGCTCGGTCTCTGGCCCGCAACGGCTCTCGTTCTGCTGTGGAGTTGGATGGAGCTCGTCTGGGACCCCGCCAAGACGCCGCTGACGCTCACGATCATCATCCTGGCCTACCTCGCTCTGCAGCTCGTGGCGATGGCCGTATT
>JAICVP010000259.1 GCA_025935275.1 Thermoleophilia bacterium | reverse complement strand
TAGTGCTTGACCAGCGCCTGGCAGTACGCGGTGATCGCCACCGCGTCCTCGACGCGCGTGACCGCGTCGCAGATCCGCACCTCGACCGTGCCCCACTTCGGGTGCAGGCGGATGTCCCACCAGATGTGCGTGTAGTCCGCGATGCAGCCGGTCTTCTCGAGCTGGCCGACGACTTCGGCGTAGTCGGCGTAGTCCTTGAACCGCGGCGGCGGGCCGGAGCGGGGGAACGCCGCGAAGACCATCTGCCGCGAGGACGAGAGACCCGTCGGCTCGCCGCGCCAGAACGGCGAGCTCGCGGAGAGCGCGAGCAGGGTCGGGAGCTCGACGAGCATGCCGTTCACGATCTGGATCGCCTTCTCGGCGTCGTCGACCGCAACGTGGACGTGCATGCCGAAGATGAGCTCGCGGCGCGCGACGTACTGGAGCTGGTCGACGAGGTTGCGGTAGCGGTCGCGGGCCGTGATCCGCTGCCGCTCGAAGAGGCTGAAGGGATGGGTGCCGGCGGATCCCACGCGCATGCCGCGCTCGCCCGAGATCCCGCTCACGAGGCCGCGCAGCTTGCGAAGCTCGGCATCCACGTCGGCGACGCTCTCGCAGACCGGCGTCGAGATCTCGACGACCGACTGCATGAGCTCCGGCCCGATGCGATCAGTCAGCTCTCCGTTCTGCGCCGCGGACAGCACGGTGTCCACGTGCTGGACGAGATCGAAGCTCTCGCCGTCGAGGAGCATGTACTCCTCCTCGACCCCGAGCGTGTACTGGTCGCCCGCGCCGAAGTTGTGGTCGAGCACGCTTCCGCCCGGCGCAAAGCTCTTCCCGGTGATCGTGGCCGGATAGATCTGTTTCACGGCCCGTAAGACTCTAAAGCCTGTCGGTGGAAGAAAAGCGCGCTCCCTTCCGTCTGGTGCGCAAGAGCAGGGGTCGCAGGAAGGGAGCAAGAAGATGCGCAGCAATCGGAGAAGGAACTGGCTGGTCAAGCGGATCGCCCTCGGTCTGGCGATCGCGGCCTTCGCGGTGCCCGTCGCGCAGGCGAAGGTGGACGAGGGCTCGTCCGTCCAGGCGAACGGCTATCAGGCTTTCGTGACGGACTTCCCGTCCTCCTCGAGCGTCGACGTGTCTGGCTACGGAATGCCGCGGGCAATGCCGAGCGACTACGCGCTCGCAACGCAGGATCAGATCGAGCTCGTCCGCGTCGAGCAGCCTCGCTCGACCGGCGACAACTTCGTGGCAGCCGACTACGGCATGCCTCGCGCAATGCCGAACGACTACGCGCTCGCGAGCGGAGATCAGATCGAGGTCGTCAGGGCTCAGCCCAAGGCCACCTCGAGCGACAACATCGAGTTCGTCCGGACGCAGCCCCGGTCGATCGGCGGCCCCCAGGTCGTCGCGGCGAGCTTCGACTGGAAGGACGCCGGCATCGGTGCCGGGCTCGCGCTCGGGCTCGTGCTCCTCGGTTGGGGCGCCGCCCTGGCGACGCGGCATCTCGGTCGGGCGCAGACGGCCTAGGACACTCCGGGGACGGCAAGGCAAGTCGTGAGCGGGCCTCAGGGCCCGCTTACGACTGCCTCGGCTTCGATCTCCACGAGCCAGCGTGGGTCGAGCAGACCTCCGGCCAGGAGGGTCGTGTTGGCCGGGCGGATGTCTCCGAAGATCTCGCCGTGCGCGCGGCCCACTCCGTCGAAGTCATCTGCCTTCACGAGGTAGACGCGGGTGCGCACGACGTCGGCGAACGAGGCGCCTGCCTGCTCGAGAGCGGCGCCGATGATCTCGAAGCAGCGGCGGGCCTGGCCGTAGGAATCCTCGGGCGGGTCGGCGCCGTCGGGCATGACGGGCGCAGTGCCGGCGACGTACACGTGCTCACCCACCCGCACGGCGCGCGAGAAGCCGACGAGCGGCTCGTAGGGGGAGCCGGACGAGATGAGCCTGCGCTGCACGTGGCTAGTATCGCGCCCCGTGGATGCCCTCGCGCAGATCGAAGGGTGGCCGGTCGAGCATGCCGCGGCCGGAGTCGTCCGTGGCACGGACACCTGGTCGCACGGCGAAACCGAACGGCGATTCAAGTGGGCGTCCGTCACCAAGCTCTTCACCGCGGTGGCGGTGCTCGTGGCAGCGGAAGAAGGCGTGCTCGACCTCGACGAGGCGGCCGGCCCCGAGGGTTCCACGGTTCGGCACCTCCTCGGGCACGCCTCCGGACTGCCGTTCGACGGGCCGCGGCCGATCTCCGAGCCGGGCAAGCGGCGGATCTACTCGAACACCGGCTTCGACCGGCTCGGTGCCTTCCTCGCAGAGAAGGCGGAGATGCCCTTCGCGGACTATCTCTCCGCAGCGGTGCTCGAGCAGCTGAAGCTGAGCGGAACCGAGCTCGAAGGCCCGCCGTCATCGGGCCTCGCGGGCCCGTTGGACGACCTGCTCGGATTCGGCCGCGAGCTCATGGCCCCGACGCTCGTCGCCCAGGAGACTCTCGACGAGGCGACGACGGTCGTCTTCCCGGGCCTGGCGGGCATCCTTCCCGACTTCGGACGCTACGAGCCCCTCGACTGGGGCCTCGGCTTCGAGCTGCGTGACGCGAAGGAGCCGCACTGGACGGGCTCGCGCAACTCGGCCCGGACATTCGGCCACTTCGGCGGCGCGGGCAGCTTCATCTGGGTCGACCCGGAGGCCGGCGCCGCCTGCGCGTCGCTCGCCGACCGGCAGTTCGGCGCCTGGGCCAAGGAGGCCTGGCCGCCGCTTTCCGATGCGGTGCTCGCGGAGCTACGATGACCGCGAGCCGTGTGGAATCTCCTGCTCATCGTCGCCTGCTACATGGTCCCGGCGTTGATCCTGCGCTACCTCGGCGGCTTCAACTCGGCCGCTGACGCCATGTCGAGCTGGGGTCGACGCTCCTCGCTCAAGAGGATCCGCAAGCAGGGCCTCACGCTCCGGACCTACGCGCGCTCGCGAATCTCGTCGTAGACGGCGCGCTCGCAGCTCGCCACCGTCGCGGGCGTCATCGCGGTCACGCGTCCCGAGAAGCTGTCGCCGGGCCGCAGCGGCCCGCTGTCAGCGCGGAGCATCCCCGCG
>JAICVP010000265.1 GCA_025935275.1 Thermoleophilia bacterium | reverse complement strand
TGCATGGCGTTCGCGGCGCTCGACGCGCTGCGGGAGGGCTACCAGGTCTATCCCGTGGTCGACGCGATCGCCGGCACGTCCGTCGAAGCGCATCGCGCCGGCCTGGAACGTGTCGTTCAGGCCGGAGGCAGGCCGATCAGTTGGGTCTCGCTCGCGAGCGAGCTGCAGCGCGACTGGGCTCGCCAGGAGACGGTGCAGGACGTCGTTCAGATCGTGCTGACCGAACGCCTCCTGCAGGAATGACCGCATCATTGTTAAGGAGATAGACATGACGACCGCCATCATTGGAGTCGGAAACATCGGCGGAACAGTGGCGCGCGAGCTTGCTTCAGGCGGGGAGCCCGTTCTCCTCTCGGCCACCAGTTCCGACAAAGTCCAGAAGCTGGCCGCCGAGATTGGAACTCCGGCAACCGCGGCGTTGGACAACCGGGATGCAGTTCAACGGGCCGACGCAGTCATCCTTGCCCTGTGGCTTGACCCAATGAAGGCCGTGATCGACGAGGTCGCAGACCTCTTGCCAGGCAAGCTCGTCATCGACCCGTCGAATCCAATCGCGATCGCAGCAGACGGGACGGTCTCGCGAACGCTTCCCGATGGTCAGTCCGCCGGTGAGGTCGTCGCTAGCCGGCTTCCACAAGGAACCAGGTACACCAAGGCGTTTGGAACGTTGTCCGCCCCGCTGCTTTCGTCGGGAGCGAATCGAATGGTCTGGGTCATGGGGCCGGGGTCGTGCTCAATGGCCGGTGGTTAGCCGGGACTCGTTTCGCCGAGCCCGGTGGCGGCCTCCTGTCCGGCGTGGCGGACGGTGAAGGCCAGGAAGATCTGGGAGAAACCCCGGCGCGATCGGTCCACTCAGATTGTCCAGAGCCTGATGCTCGACTGTTTACCGCGTACGTCGAACTCGCCCACGTGGGCGAGGTCGCTCGGCGGGCGCAGGAGGGCCTGGCGAGTCGAATCCGCAATGAGAACCGATTGCCTCATAATCTTCGTCATTCCCTCGATGCGCGACGCCGTGTTCACGGTATCCCCATAGACCGAATACTCGAGCCGACGGGCCGAGCCCACGTTTCCGGCAATGAACAGTCCGCTGTTGAGCCCGATGCCCATCTCGAAGCCGTTGCCGAGGGCCCGCTCGCGCACGCGGCGATTGAACCGGGGCAACCTGACCGCGAGCATCTCACGCGCCGCCGCAAGCGCCCGATCTGCGTGGTCGTCGAGCGGGATGGGTGCCCCGAACACGGCGAGGAGGCCGTCGCCCAGGTAGCCGACCAGGGTCCCCCCGTGGTGGAAGATCGCGTCGATCATCTCGCCGAAGTATTCGTTGAGAACATCGATGACGCGGTCCGGCGGCGTCCTCTCGGTGAATGCGGTGAACTCCCTGATGTCGGTGAACATCACGGTCCCGACGCTGCGACTGCCGCCGAGGCGAAGATCCTCGTCCGTCCGCTCCAGGACGTCATCTACGACGTGCTCGGGCACAAACCGGGAGAACACCTCGCGCACCTGCTCGCGTTCGACCTCGTGGAGGCGCTTCTTGGCCAGTGCGGCGTTGATCCGAGCCCGCAGGAGGACCGGATTGAATGGCTTGGGCAGGTAATCCTCGGCGCCCATCTCGATGCAGCGGACGACGGTGTCGAGCTCGTCGACGGCCGAGATCATGATCACGGGCACGTGCTGAAGCACGGGATCGCGCTTCAATCGCTCGAGCACAGACACGCCGTCGAGCTCGGGCATGACGATGTCGAGCAACACCACGTCGAATGGCTTCTCGCGCAGGGTCTCGAGCGCCTCCTGGCCGCTTGCCGCGGAGCCGACACGGTGGCCTTCCAGCTCGAGGCTGCGGGTCAGGAGCAGCCGGTTGAGCTGGTCGTCGTCCACGACGAGGACACGGCCGGCGGGTACGTCAACGCTCATCGACTCGGCCTCCGAGCGGCCCGAGAGCCCTTCCGCCCTGATCCCACTCCGCCTCCGCCTGCGGCTGCAGCCGGGCCACTTCGCCAGGCGCAGCCTCACTGCTCATCGCCTGGATTTCACGACTGAGATCCGCAGAGCTCAACTCAGGAATTGATCGATGGAGACGACGCCGGGCTCTGCTCGACGAAGGCCCGAGGGTCGCTCCGTTCTCCGAGTCTAGCGCGAAGAGGCCGTTCCACCGCCTCGTGGGGTGATCGAGGCCCGCCACTGGCCAACATTGGGAGATGCATCGAGCCCCTTGCTGCTTCAACCTGTTCCTGCCTTGTGACGAACCGGGAGAAGGGATCCCCGATGCCTGACGACGGTCGCGCCGATGCGCCCAACGAGACTGGGTTCGGGAATCTGGATGAGGCGACGCTGCGGGCGCTGATCGAGCACGTCCCGGTCACCGTCTACATCGACCGGTTGGACGAGACCGGCTCCAACGTCTACACCAGCCCACGGCTTGAGTCCGAACTCGGTTACACCGCTCAGGAATGGATCTCCGACCGGGAGCTGTACGCAAAGGTCCTTCACCCCGAGGATCGCGAGCGGATCATGGCCGAATACCGTCGCATGCGCGACACCGACGAGCCCTTCCAGGCGGAGTACCGCATGATCGCGCGCGATGG
Organism: Thermoleophilia bacterium; assembly: GCA_025935275.1. Lineage (GTDB taxonomy): Bacteria > Actinomycetota > Thermoleophilia > Gaiellales > Gaiellaceae > DATEOR01. The sequence continues at coordinate 417 of JAICVP010000265.1, read as the reverse complement.
GACGGTGCATTGGTTTCATGACGAGGCGGCGGTCATCCGTGACGAGACTGGCCGGCCCGCCTACTTCCACGGCTTCCTTCTGGACATCACCGAACAGAGGAAGCTGGGGGAGGCCCTCCGCAGCAGCGAGGAGCAGCTCCGGCGGCAGCGGCAGTACTTCGAGTCACTCGTGGAGATCAACCCGACAGCCGTCGTCACGGTCGACCGCGACGGGGTCGTCACGTCGTGGAACCTGGCTGCCGAGGAGCTCTTCGGCTACTCGAGGGACGAGGCGATCGGGCGCAACCTCGACGACCTGGTCGTCGGACAAGACTTGCGCAGCCAGGCCGTGCGCTACGAGCAGGTCCTTCGGGTGGGACGCTTCCATACGGTTACTCAGCGGGCCCGCAGGGACGGCACGCTCGCGGACGTCGAGCT